>NZ_JAMPPJ010000020.1:0-75872 GCF_028481025.1 Providencia sp. PROV150
CATGATACGTTGTGGGATTTTTATTTTGTGGCGGAATTATTTATTCTTGCTATCTATTCGTGGTCTTTATTCGGCTTGAAATTATATCGTAAGTCACTGGTTAAGTAATCGACATTTGAGAAAAGTACACTCATCAATATTTGACATAAGGCTGAAACCGCTTCAATATTAGTCAATGACCTACCTTTTCGTGATCTTGCGCACGAATTTATTAACGCTGTATTTAACTTTCTTGTCATACTCTAGGGATGGTAGTTTCCCCCGTTATTATTTAAGGTTCACATAAATAATGAAAAAAAGAACAATAGCACTGATTTTGCTGATGCTTATCTTAATAGCAGCAGCGGCACTTTTTCATTCCCATAACCAATACTTATTGTTACAGGGGGAAGTCGATGCACCTGAAGTTATCGTAACCTCGAAAGCAAAAGGGCGGGTGATTGGGCGCCATATTGAGCGTGGTGATGATGTAAAACAAGGGCAACTTCTCTTAACATTAGAAAGCCCTGAGCTACAGGCGCAGTATGCAGCATCAAAAGCGGCAAGAGACCAAGCAAAGGCGCAGCTAGAACTCTCTATTAATGGTACTCGCGAAGAAACTATTCGTGATCTTCAAGCCACCTTGGCACAAGCCAACTCTCAATATCAAAATGCCTCTCGTGAATATGCTCGTTTAAGTAATTTAAAAAACAAAGGGTATGTTTCAGCGAATGAGTTAGATAACGCACGTAAGGCCAAAGAAGTGGCATTTTCGCAAGTTCAAGGGGCAAAAGCACGGTTAGAAGAAGGTTTACATGGTGACCGTATTGAATTACGTCAGCAATATGAGGCGGCGCTTGACCAAGCAGAACAAAAATTGGCTGAATTGCAAGTTCAGGTGGATGATTTGCAAGTTAAAGCCCCGGTTGATGGGGAAGTAGGACCTATCCCCGCTGAAATTGGCGAACTATTTAATGCAGGAAGCCCTTTGGTCTCATTAATACGCCTGCCGCAAGCTTATTTTGTCTATAACTTGCGTGAAGATATTTTAGTTGATGTGAAAAAAGGCGATAAAGTACAGCTGGATATCCCAGCGTTGGGTAATAAGGTGGTTGAAGCTGAAATTCGTTATATTGCACCAAAAGGTGACTATGCTACTAAGCGAGCAACACGTGCAACGGGTGACTTCGATTTAAAAACATTTGAAATTCGCTTATATCCTGTAGAGCCGATCGAAGGGTTAAGGCCTGGCATGAGTGTGTTATGGCACTGGGATAAGTAAAAGGTGTTGCCATGAAATTTAAGTTCGCTTGGCACGGTTTTGAGCACGCCTTTAGCCGTGAAACCCAAATGGCTATTCGTAGCCCTGTTTTTCATTGGTTAAGTTGGCTGTTTCCATTAATGCTGTTTACGTTAGTTAGCGCTAACTTTTCAGAGGGGACATTAATGGATTTACCCGTTTCTGTGGTGGATGACAACCATAGCCCCGTGTCTCGGCAAATTATTCGTGACCTTAACGCAGGCCCGCACGCTGATGTAAAAACGATTGATGATAATTTGAGTACGTCATTAAAAAGACTCGGTAGTTCAAAAGATTACGCGTTATTGTATATTCCTCATAACTTTGAAGAAGATGTCTTACGGGGGCGTCAGCCTGAGCTGCGGATGTATTATAATGCGCTCTTTTATGCATCAGGTAGTTATGCGATTCAAGATTTTAGTGGGCTAGTGGCAGAGCTGAATGCGAAGTATCGCCAAGAAATGGCTAAGTCCATGGGAAAGGCATTGCCGCCATTAGCTCAAGTCACACTTTCTTATGACAGTTTGTTCAACCCGAGCGGTAGTTATATTTATTATCAACAGTTTGCTGCAACTATTCATATGCTACAGCTATTTGTTGTTACCGCAACAATCTACACCATGTCACGAGGTTCTACCTTACAAAGTGTTAAACCGTTTGTCATGGCGTTACTTGGGAAGTTAGCTCCTTACACCTTATTTTTCAGTATATTGCTCGCCGTAGAGATTGCGGCGCTAGTCACTATTTTTGATGCTAAAGTGGTAGGGAACCCGTTATATATGATTGTATTAGGGTTTTTCTATGTGATAGCAGCGCAAAGTATCGGTTTATTGCTGTTTAGTTTTACCTCAAGTGCCATCATGGCGTATAGCTTGATAGGGATGCTGGTGAGTATCGCCTTAGCCTTTTCGGGTATGGCTGTGCCTGAGCTATCAATGATATTGCCTGCACAGATTATTTCTAATATTGAACCACTTACACATACATTGAATGCTATGTTTGATATTTTCTTGCGGGAGATTTCTTTTACTCGCATCGTTCAAGTGTGTCTATTTTTATTGATTTACCCATTTGTGATTGGCTTTTTAATCCGTAAGCGACTAGTAAAACGGTTAGAAAACCAAGGAGGGGTTGTCTAATGGCTATCTATTTTGCAACCTTTCGTAAAGTGCTGCTGGGGATGTTGGAAAAACCGATGTGGCTGTTATTATTGGTTTCTCTGTGCGTTATGAGCTTAGTTTATGCCAAGCCTGTTCTTTGGGACTTACCTGTTGCCGTTATTGATATGGACCACAGCACAGCAAGTCGTGAGTTAATCCGTGATCTTGATGCGACGCCGAAGGTGCAATTGCAGAGTTATGATAACCTTGCTCAAGCTCGTCAGGATATGATTGCGAGAAAGTTATTTGCGATAATTATCATTCCAACAGATTTTCAACAACACTTATTGAGTGGTAAAAATATCACTGTGCCAGTGTATGGTGATGGCACCAACCGGCTAGCAAGTGGGCAAATTCAGCAAGAGTTATCAAAAGCCTACCAAACACTGCTCAATGCCTATAACACCCAGTTACTCACTAAAGCAGGCTATAGCCAAGAGCAAGCGAAAGTGATTATTACCCCTATTCGCAGTGAAACTGAGCCACTGTATAACCCAGGGATCAGCTTCGCAGCAATCGTTTTTCCTGGCTTGTTAGTGATGTTATTACAGCACTCCCTGTTGATTGCCTGTGTGCGAGTCAGTATCGCGGTCCGTTCTACGCCGAAAGGAAAACCGCCATTAGCCGTTTATTTAGGGGCGCTATCTGCTTTAATTCCGATTTGGTTATTTTTATCTACCGTATTTTTTGCCCTTTGGCCGTGGGTATTGGGTTACCGGCAAGAAGCGCCATTGTATGTGATTTGGATGTTCACGTTCCCATTCCTCTTGGCTGTTCTGGGGCTTGGCAAGTTAGTGACGGAATGTTTGCGCAGTGTCGAAATGATTTATTTAACTTTGGCATTTATTACGACCCCTGTGTTTTATATGTCAGGTACGATTTGGCCACTGCAAGCGATGCCTGATTGGGTTCGTATGATTGCATCAGCACTACCATCAACATGGGCCACAAACGCTATGGCAGGTCTTAACCAAATGGGACTACCGTTTAGCGATGTCCTGATGGATATCGTGATGATGCTGATTTTAGGGGTTATTTATACGGTCATTGGGGTATTTATTGGTATGCTCCGAGATGGCGAACTGCGTCATATTAGCCATATGTTTAACCGCTGGCGCAGGCATCGGCATTAATATTTAATCGTGTTTATGGTCTATTAGAAAAGGCGGCCTAAAGAAATAATGACTAATTAATCGACAAATGCTAAACTCAACCACAATGTAGTCACAATGTAGCTACGTTTGATATGTGTAGGGGGATGATATGTCAACACTATTGAAAACAACAGATGTTCGTAGTCGAATTGATGAACAATTAAAAGCGGAAGCCACGAGTGTATTACAAGATTGTGGTTTGACTATTAGCGCAGCTATTCGTTTGTTTTTAGAACAAGTAGTTCAAGAGCAAAGAGTTCCCTTTGAAATCAAACGTAAGCAACCTTCGCTGAAAACTACACTAGCGTTGAAAGAAGCTAAAGCTATTGAGCAGTACTACGATTCAATTAACGAAATGATGGTGGAGTTAAGCAAAGTTGACTCAGAAGCCAAGTAATAAGCGAGCTAAGCAACCAAGGCAGGTTGCTTATACACCAACGTTTAAGGAGTCATGGGAACGATATAACCGAGCGGGCCGTAGGGATATGAATGCGGCTGTTCTCGTTATGGAAATACTGTTTTCTCAAAAAATAATACCAAAAGAATATCTTGACCATGAATTAGAAGGTCATGAATGGCAAGGAGCTAGGGAGCTTCATATTGGTGGTGATTTCTTACTGGTTTATCGCTTGTCAGATAAAGGTAATTTAATCACTTTCGTTGATATTGGTTCGCACAGTGAATTATTTGGTTAAGGTAATGAGCTATAGTTCGAGCTCATTACCTATTGTATATCAAGGCACTAGCAACAACCCTGCAATTTGCCGCCAATAGCCATTGCAGTTTTGATTTACGATATTTAGCGGAATATCCCCACTTTCATTGGCTTTAAACTGTTTTATTATCTCAAGGGATTCTATACTTTCAGGGGAAATGCGTACAATATCTACAAGGTCATGCATTGAATGCAGGTCATTGCCAAGGTTATAGCAAGCACCACTGAGCGTTTGAATGCCATTCAATGTAAACACCTGTTGATGTTCTTGGGAAAGCACCTTGCGCCCTTGTGGGTAGTTTATACAGCAAGTTTCACACTCGTCTTTTTGCTTATTTTCAGAGCGCGCAGTAAAACAGCGTGCGGAATAGGCAAGTGGTAAGTGACCGTAGCTCATCACTTCAACATCAAATTTGCCACGAATACCGATATCATCACATTGGTGAAGTAAATTGACTAGCCAATCACGAGAAAGCTCTACAGGCATACACCAGCGCACCATGCCTTGGCGTAAGAGAATATTTAAGGTTTGTGCGTTATAGCAATTCAAACCGTGGCCCGCGACAAAAGGAAGTCCTCTCTCGGCTAACATGTTGACCACACCAAAATCATGCGCTTCAACGAGAAACTCGCCATTATCAACTAACTTGCTGATCTCTTTAAGTTCTGAAGGTGCTTGAAGGAGAGCAAGGGTGCTCAGCACAATCTGTTTACCACTTTTCGCGAGTTGTTGTGCGAGTTCTATCCAATCATTGGGCTTCATTTCTCGACGTTTACTGCACACAGTCTCACCGAGATAGATAATATCGGCGTCACTTTGAACGGCGTGTTGATAAAAATCTTCCAGCGTTTGCTTTGGCCAGTAATAAAGAATAGATCCTAACGAGTACTGCATGATATTTACCTTTTAAATTACTGCCATTTACGATGATAGGCACCCAATGTAGTTTGGCTTCCTTCAGAAAGCCCACCTAATGCTTTTAGCCATTTAGGATCGGTGACAAAGTTATTCGGGTTGGATTTGTAACGGTCGATGGCTTGGCGCCAAATACGGGTCACTTCAGTCACGTAAGCAGGGCTGCGCTGGCGGCCTTCAATTTTGACAGAGGCAATATTCGCTGCCATTAATTCAGGTAATAATTCAATGGTGTTGAGGCTGGTGGGCTCTTCAAGGACATGATATTTCTGTTCATCGACAAGATAACGTCCTTTACATAGTGTTGGGTAACCGGCATTTTCATCTTTTTGGTAACGGTCTATCAACACATTATTAAGGCGTGATTCCATTCCTTCCTCAGTTTGTTGCCAACGAACAAAACGGGCTGGAGAGCAGGCTCCTACGGTATTTGGCGACTCACCCGTGAGATAAGAAGACAGATAGCAGCGGCCTTCAGCCATGATGCATAAACTACCAAAAGCAAACACTTCAAGCGGTACAGGGCTATTTTTGGCTAATTGTTTCACTTGGTGAATAGATAGCACGCGCGGCAGGACGACACGATGGACTTGAAAATTACGTTCATAGAAGCGTATGGCTTCAGTATTGGTCGCAGAGGCTTGAACAGAAACATGCCTTTCAATATGCGGGTATTTATTTGCCGCGTACTCTAACATTGCGATATCGGCTAAGATCAAGGCATCGGCACCGAGATCCGCAGCAAGATCGACAGAGTTTTGCCAACGTTCGTAACCGTTAGGGTGCGCAAATGTATTAATCGCAATATGTAATTTTCGTTTACGGTTATGGATATAGCGCTCAGCTTCGTGCAGTTTTTTTTCAGTAAAATTGAGTCCTGCGAAATGGCGCGCATTGGTATCATTTTTTAATCCAATATAAACGGCATCAGCACCGTTATCGACAGCCGCTTTTAACGCGGGCAAATTCCCTGCGGGGCAGAGTAATTCCATTGTCCTATCCCTGTATAAAATTTAATAGCTGCCATTCTAGTCAACAGAACTGTTATAGATTTTGATTTAGAGCAGAGAAATTGTTAATGGATATCAGTATTCGTTAATTAAGGTTGTTAGGGAAATAAGGGGACTGGTGGGTAATAAAGAAACTGTATCAAATAGTAGAGAATAAGTTTATTAAATAGGGAAAATAAATCATTTTTGACTAAATTTTGAACGTTAATTGGATAGTATCGGTAATTAGAGATAGTTTTTTATCAATGGAAAGTGAGAAATAAATATTGGCGGGATGGGCAAAAATTGATATAGGATCAAACCAATAATGTCATTTTTTGGCAAGATAACTTATCGTGAGTCAAATGTTAGGTTAATGACTTCAATAAATGGGGTTATTAGCGTTGAAAATTTAATCATCTAAATATGCAATATGTTACCCTAAATAATTCGAGCTGCTACTGCGGTTAAGTAGTTACACGAAAACGGGCAGACAATTACTACGGGAGTCAGTACTGTGTTAGGTAAAATTCGTTCTCAACTCATCACAAAAGGCCCTTCATTTTTGAAACTGCCTTTAAAAGTGACCCCATTCGCATTACAGCGTCAGGTTCTCGAGCAGTTGCTAAGTTGGCAATTTCGTGAATCAGTAAAAGAAGGGGAACTTGATTTTCTCGAAGACAAATGGCTAAAAGTTGAAGTTCGTGACTTAGCATTAGTCTGGTTTATCAGTTTGCAAGATGGTCAATTGTCTGTAAAACAGCATGCCGAGGCTGATGTTAGTGTGAGTGGTAATGCGAATGATCTAGTACTGATCGCCGCGCGCAAAGAAGACCCCGATACGCTCTTTTTCCAACGTAGATTGGTGATTGAAGGGGACACTGAGCTCGGACTCTATGTGAAGAATTTAATGGATGCTTTCGAACTCGAAAACATGCCAGCACCGCTGCGTTTTGCTCTATTACAATTAGCCGATGTGATTAAAACCGTGCATGAAGCTGAGGACGCAGAGCATAAATCGCCTGCGTTAACTTCATGCTAATTCGAGTTGAAATCCCTGTCGATGCAATGGGTATTGATAAATTATTGCGTGAAACGTTTCCAACTGAAGCGGAAGCTAACCTTGTTCAACATTTGCGTGAGGATGGTTTGTTAACTCTCGGGGTTGTGGCAACAAATGATGATGGTGAAGTGATTGGCTATGTTGGCTTCACACCCGTTGATGTTAACGACGAAGACGTACAATGGGTAGGTCTTGCGCCATTAGCGGTAAGTAAAGCGCATCAAGGCCAAGGGATCGCAGAAAAACTGGTCTACGAAGGGTTAGATAGCCTTAATGAGTTTGGTTATGGTGCTGTCGTTGTACTGGGAGATGAACGCTACTATTCGCGTTTTGGTTTTGAACCGGCTTCAAGCCACGGCGTAAGCTGCCAATGGCCTGAACAACAGGCTCATTTTTTGGTTTGTGGCTTAGAAAATGGCGAAATCGGGGAACACCAAGGTTTGGTGACTTACTCTTCACACTTCAATAATTTATAGTTAGCTAAGTAGTCAGTTAAATCATCAGGCTGGTCAATGACCAGCCTTTCTTTTATCTTTTTATTCAGTTGCTTAACTTGATATTCTATTTTTGACGCGGCTGAGCGAGAACCAATAAAACAAGAAAATACCAGTTCTAGTGGCATTTTTCCTTTCAATGCTTTTGCCCCTGTTCCTGCCTTATGTTGCTCAAAACGACGTTGTACATCGGTGGTGATACCACAATACAAGGCGTTATTTTTCTCTCTTACTAAGTAAAGATACCAATCACTTTGTTTTGATTGTTTTTTTTCTAGGGTTGTTTTTATCATTCTGTGCTGATTTATAAGAAGAAAACATTAGGTTAACAACGAATATATTCGTTAAGTAAGATATTTATAACACATTAAAATTTAAATAAAAAATGATATAAAACTGTCACAAAGTTGTAACCTCAACCTAAGTTAATATTCAAATTATTTGAATAACTATAGCAAAATTAGCTAATTTTCTTTTCAAAATAAAGCGCATAATATGATCCATATCACAGAGGGACAGTAAAAATCCCAACTAAAAATCAATTTTACAAGAAGGTATATACAATGAAAAAATCAACATTATTAGCTGCTGCTTTAACTTTAGGTGCCGTTTCATTTGGCTCAATGGCTGCTGAAGAAGTTCAACATACTAGTCAGCCAGCAGCTGGTTATGTCTCAGTAACGGGTGCTGTGAGTGTAAATGACCTGACCGCACAATTGGCCAAAAAAGCTGATGAAGCTGGCGCAACCTCATTCCGTGTGATTTCTGCTGGCGGTGAGAATAGCATGAGTGGTACTGCGGCTATTTATAAGTAACTCTATTCGTCATATTTACTCGTCATACTTCGAGCCGTAGCGTTGTTGGCCGCGTTCATTCGCACTAGTCACATACTTATGTATGCTCCTAGCGTCTCGTTCACTTGCCGCCTAGCTACAACTCGAATTATTTAGAGTAAAGGCTTGGGGGATATAGTGTAAAAACCCAAGTTAATTAGAGTGATAAAACTAATTAGAACCATTTTTTAATTAGTTAGGCTATAGTAATAGCGAATTTTATGCCTACGTTCAGAACAGTTTAAGCAAGCTTAGGGGTAACCCGAAAGCTTGTTCTGAACGGGTTTATATGGAAACCGCTATGACGCCTGAACAAACTTTAAAACACATCCAACGCTATATTGCTCGCCAACACGTTTTTTCCCTTTTTGCTCATCACAACAATGATATCTGGCCTGCCAGTTGTTACTATGCATTTGATGCGAAAAAGATGTGCCTGATTTTAATGACTGATTCAAGCTCAAAACATGGGCAGCTAATGGTGGCTAACCCGCACGTGGCTGGCACAATATCGGCGCAAACCAAAGCCGTGAATACAATACAAGGCATTCAATTTACAGGTGAAATTAAAATATTAGAAAGTGAGGAAGCACAGTTCGCTCGCAGTTTCTACTGCCGCCGTTTCCCTGTGGCAATAGTAGCGAAACTGCCTGTTTGGCAGCTTCACTTGCAGAATATCAAAATGGTGGATAATAAATTAGGTTTTGGCACCAAGCTATATTGGGAATGCCAAATTTAACGAAGCCTATGGATCACCTGATTTGAGCTACCGCGCCAAATTAAGCGCGGGTCATGTAAATCCTGCTCAAATTTACCGTCAATCACGGTATTGACAAAACTCACCACTTTTTGCTGTTCAAGCGTAAAATCACCCAATGTGTATCCTGTCCATAACCAGATGTCTTTATCTGGGCAAACGGCTTTAACGCGTTTTACCAACTTGAGCACCGCAGGTAAATTGGCTGGGTGTAGCGGATCTCCGCCAGAGAGGGAAAGCCCTTGCCGACGAATACGCGTATCCTGCAAATCTTGGATAATCTGGTCTTCCATTTCTTGGGTGAATGGTATGCCTGAATCCACTCGCCATGTACTTTGGTTGTAGCAACCACGGCATTGATGAACGCAGCCTGCGACAAACAGCGTACAGCGAGTTCCTGGACCATTGACCACATCAACAGGATAATATTGGTGATAATTCATGGCATTAACCTATTTGGCCGTTACCTAAATGTTTAATACGACGTTTGACTTCCTCTTGTTTTCCTGCATTAAATGGCCTTGCATCTGGGCTGCCTAAATAGCCACAGACACGGCGGATAACTGAAACTCGGTTAGTGTCATGATTACCACAAGCCGGGCAGGTAAAACCTTTGCTGGTGCAGGAAAATTCACCGGAGAAACCGCATTCATAACACTCATCAATGGGGGTGTTAGTCCCATAATAAGGCACATGTTGATAGCTGTAGTCCCACACGTCTTCTAAGGCTCTAACATTATGTTGTAAGTTTGGGTATTCGCCATAACAGATAAAACCGCCATTCGCGAGCGCAGGGTAAGGCGCTTCAAAATCAATTTTATCGTAAGGATTCACCTGTTTTTCAACATCTAAGTGGAAGCTGTTTGTGTAGTAGCCTTTGTCGGTAACACCTTGTATCACACCAAATTCAGCGGTGTCGATACGGCAAAAACGGTCACACAAGTTTTCACTTGGTGTGCTGTATAAACTGAAACCATAGCCTGTTTGGGCTTTCCACACATCAGTGGCTTGGCGTAAGTGGCTGACAATTTCGACGGCTTTTTCACGCAATTTTTCATTATCATAGACATGAGTCTGTGTGCCAAAAAGTGCATTGATGGTTTCATGCAACCCAATGTAACCTAAAGAAATAGATGCACGACCATTTTTGAAGATCTCAGCGACGTTATCATCCGCTTTTAAGCGAACTCCACAAGCGCCTTCCATATATAAAATTGGCGCAACGCGAGCTTTTACGGTTTCTAAACGGGCAATGCGAGTCATTAAGGCTTTTTTGGCAATAGCTAAGCGATCATCCAGTAATGCCCAAAATGCATCTTCATTGCCTTGAGCTTCGATAGCAATACGAGGCAAATTGAGGCTGATAACCCCTAAATTGTTGCGCCCATCATGAATTTGTTGCCCATTTTCTTCATAGGTACCAAGGAAACTGCGGCAGCCCATTGGCGTTTTAAATGACCCAGTAACATCAACGACGCGGTCGTAATTAAGAATGTCAGGATACATACGCTTACTGGCACACTCTAAAGCGAGTTGTTTGATATCGTAATTAGGGTCGCCTAGCTTATGGTTTAGGCCATCTTTAATTGCAAATACGAGCTTAGGGAAAACGGCCGTTTTACGGTTTTTACCAAGTCCCGCAATGCGGTTTTTCAGAATAGATTGCTGAATTAATCGTGCTTCTTTAGAGGTTCCGAGACCAAAACCAAAGGTGACAAACGGGGTTTGGCCATTTGCGGTGTGAAGCGTATTGACTTCATACTCTAAGGATTGAAAGGCGTCGTAACACTCTTTATCGGTGCGGCTGTGTGCATAACCTTCTGCGTCTGCTATTCCCCATTCTTTGGCGACTTTTAGGTGCTTTTCGTAGCTGATAGCGACATATGGCGCTAAAATTTCGTCAATACGGTTAATGGTTGTGCCTCCATAAATATGGCTCGCAACCTGTGCAATAATTTGTGCTGTAACAGCTGTTGCGGTTGAAATAGACTTTGGTGGCTCTATTTCTGCATTTCCCATTTTAAACCCGTTAGTTAACATGCCTTCAAGGTCAATTAACATACAGTTAAACATCGGGAAGAACGGCGCATAGTCGAGATCATGATAGTGAATTTCACCACGTTCGTGTGCGATAACGACATCTCTCGGCAAAATATGTTGTTTTGCATAGTGTTTAGCGACAATACCAGCGAGTAAATCGCGTTGTGTCGGGATCACTTTACTGTCTTTATTGGCATTTTCATTGAGTAAAGAGACATTACTTTGTTCGATTAGCCCACGAATGTCATGTGTCAATTGGCTGCGTTTTTCACGTTCGCTGTCTCTGTCGTGGCGATATTCAATATAAGCACGGGCTAAGTCTTTATAAGGCCCTGCCATCAATTGGTTTTCGACAGCATCTTGAATGTCAGCGATATCCACTCGGTCACGGCTGCAAAGTTGCTCTGTAACAACAGAAGCAACCTGAAGACAATAATCGTCATCCTTAACATTCACAGCAGCCGCTGCACGTTTAACGGCTTCCTGAATTCGTGGAAGGTCAAAACCGACCTGACAACCATCTCTTTTTATAACAACCGTTACCACGGGCATTCTCCTTGTTAAGTTATCCACAATACGACCTCAGCTATTCGCCATGTTTACTACGGGGACTAATCTGTGGATAAAATGTGAATAAATACTATATGTTGTGTTGGTTGGTGTAATTAAAGCACAATATGTGGGGTTTTGCTTTTATTTAGATCGCCAACATTTGATTTAAAACAAAGAAAAAAATAATTTGTATGAAGATCAAAAGCGCAGAGGAAATAAATCTTTTCAGTTGCCAGTATTCATTTCAGTGAGCTAAATAAAAAAAGAGATGTGATTTTCTTTATTTGTAAACCATGAAAATGACCATTGTGGCGGGGAGTTTATTCTGTATCGGAGGTAGACAGTAATGAAAGACACCCCACCCAAAGCATGGGGTGTTTGGCTCGAATTAATCGTTATTTACGTACTGCGATTGCTTCGATTTCAATTTTCACGTCTTTTGGCAGACGAGCAACCTCAACGCAAGAGCGCGCTGGGAATGGTGCATTATGTTGTTTGAAAAATTCTTCGTAGGTTGCATTCACTGTCGCAAAGTCATTTAAATCTTTTACAAATACCGTTGTTTTCACGATATTAGCCGCACTTAAGCCAGCTTTTTCTAAAATTGCTTTTACGTTAGCCAGTGATTGGCGAGTTTGTGCTGCGATATCTTCAGGCACTTCACCCGTTTTAGGGTTAACAGGGATTTGCCCTGATGTGATAACCATACTACCCAAATCTACGCCTTGAACGTAAGGACCGATCGCTGCTGGTGCGTTTTCTGTATTGATTTCGTATGACATAACTACTCCGTTTCATCACGTAAAGAAAAAATACTCGTCATATGGTAAGCCACAGCGGTGTTTGTGGCTTAGTGTGACTTTGAGTATAACTTTATGGGGTGTTAGGCGCCATTATAAACATGGATTGCACCTACACAACACCGCAGTCTACGCAAAAACAACCTATTGGTTATTGATCACAGCGTCTCTATCGAACTCTTTTTCGCAGAATTTGCACGTCAGTGCGACTTCTTTGCCGATTTTTTTCACACGGAAACTGCTTGATACAGGTTCATTATGGCTAATACAGTTGCTGTTTGGGCAAATTAACACATTGTCGATATACTGAGGCAGTGTGAGTTCAAGCTTTTCTACCACCTGGTAATCTTCAATACGGTTAACGGTGGCTTCAGGGGCATACATGGCTAATTGGTTAGCTTGCTCTGGGGTTAAAAAGGTATTTTCGATTTTGATAATGTCTTTTTTACCTAGATTGCTTGATGGCAAATTTAAACCAATTGTGATGCGTTCATCTGTTTTTGTTAGTTTAAATAACTTTAGTAATTTGAAACCAATTTGAGCAGGAATGTGGTCAATAACGGTACCGTGGCTGATTGCTTCAACTTGTAATTTATGATCTTGTGTCATGGTATGTCCTCCTCAGATAGCTAATTCTTTATTTAAAACTAGAGATAACAATGCCTGCCTTGCATAAATCCCATTTCCTGCTTGTTGGAAATAGTAAGCATAAGGTGTGCTATCCACATCAACTGCGATTTCATCAACCCGTGGTAGTGGGTGTAAGACTTTTAAATTTGGTTTTGCACAATGCAGGTCAGCCGCACTTAAAATAAATTGTGCTTTCACATTCGCGTATTCAGAGGGGTCGAGGCGCTCTTTTTGTACACGGGTCATATACAGAATGTCGAGTTCTGGCATCACTTCATCAATATTATTATGCAGGCTGTAGGTTGCGCCTTTTTCTTCTAAGATGTGCAGAATATGGTTTGGCATTGAAAGCGCTTCAGGGGCAATAAAGTAGAAGTGATTGCCAACAAATTTAGACAGTGCTTGGGTTAAGGAATGTACGGTTCTGCCATATTTTAGGTCACCGACCATGGCAATTTGTAGGTTTTCTAAACGGTCTTGGGTCTCTTGGATAGTAAACAAGTCGAGTAATGTTTGTGTGGGATGTTGGTTTGAACCATCGCCTGCATTAATGACAGGAATGTGGCCTGCAAACTGGCTTGCAAGGCGAGCGGCACCTTCTTGCGGATGGCGCATGACAATAGCATCGACATATTGGCTGATGACAGAAATGGTATCGGCCAATGTTTCCCCTTTTTTACCAAGAGATGTGTTGGTGCTATCAGAGAAACCAACAACGGAAGCGCCTAAACGATGAATAGCTGTTTCAAATGACAAGCGTGTGCGTGTAGAGGCCTCAAAAAAACAACTTGCGATGACTTTATGTTTTAGAAACTCAGGTTGCGGCTGTTTTTTTAATGAAGCAGCGACATTAAGTACGAGTTCAAGGTCTGAACGATCTAAATCATTAATCGAGATGATATCGCGGTGGTATAAAGGGTTCGGCATTGTTGTTCTCCTGTGTCAGCAAGACATGTTAGGTCTATAGGCCAAAAAAAAGCCCCTCAATTGAGGGGCTTTTCTGTAAATAAGAAGGGGAAAAACAGGCTGTCCAGACCGCCAGAAGGCAGTGCAGTGGAGGTGTTCTCTGTAAAAAATAGAGCAGCAGCGTTCATGGTTTCTCCCGGCAAATTGTGGCGCATTATACGCATCTCATTCCATGACGCAAGCGTTTGCATAAAGAAAAATACATTTTTTTTATTTTTGCGTTTTGGTGAATATTTGAACTAACTGAAAAATGGGAGAAATAGTATCTCTCAATAGGGAATGTGCTGAGCATTGGTGTTTTTTAAACCAAAATTAAATCACATGATTGAATATACAGTACATTTATTTACACACATTTTATGTACGAGTAAGATATTTTTTCTTTTTAATTAAATATGATCATTATGAAATCACGACTTTTTATTCTATTGGCATTCCTTCTTTCTGGCTGTTCATCTGTTTGGGTACCTGTTTCCGGTGGCTCAAAATTCACTCAAGCTGAGGCGAATGCAGTTTGTAAACCTGAAGCCCTTCATTTGTACCCAATCAAAAATGAAGTTGCGCAGCGCTCTGTTATGTCTTATGTCGAAAAAAAATGCAAAAAAGATGATGATTGTGGCAAAGACAAAACTTATAAAGAACAAACACCAGTTATGGAAAGCTATGTGATTGATGTCAATGAAGATACCCGTAATAATTATTACTTGGAATGTATGGTATCCAAAGGCTGGACAAAAAAAGATAAGTATATGTGGGAATAGTATACAGGCCGCTAAATAGCCCAGTAGGTAGAGGTTACTTGGCTATTTAGCGTGATAACTTTTATTTTTGCCCAAGCCTTTTTGCTACTTTCTCTAATTTCATCATTAGTAATAATGTAATCGAAACTAATACAATCGTTAGTGCCGAACCATCAGCAATATTGCCTCTATCGGTTAAACTGAAAATGGAAACAGGTAATGTCGCCCAGCCCGGGGGATATAACATCATCGTGGCGCCAAGTTCCCCTAAGGACAGTGATAGGCTTAATGCTAATGCTGAAATCATCCATGGCATCAATAGTGGTAGGGTGACATGGCATAAACGATACCAAGGAGAAGCGCCTAAGCTAAAAGCTACATTTTCAATATCGGGAGAAATACGGGTTAACCCAGTGGAAACATTGCTAAACGTAAAAGCAGAAATCAACACAAAATGAGCACTAAATACAATCCAAAAAGTGCCGTTCATCTGTAAATAGCCTTGGCTGAATGCTACAAGGATCCCAAGCCCAATAGACACAGAAGGAATAGCGCTGGGGAGATAAAATGCAATACTCAGCCACTTTTGTATTTTCCCACTGTGTCTTCTTAGTGCTAACGCAGCCCAAAGCCCACAAAACAGCGCAAATAGACTGGCACTAAAACCAACCACTAGGCTGGATAAAATGGCATCCCAAGCTGGCCCACTAAACGCATTCACAAAATGTTCAAAAGTAAAGCCTGAAGGTAAAATGCCATTCCATTGGCGGCTGAAACTCGACATTAAAATCATTACTAAAGGCAGTAAAAACAATAAACCAAATAAGCTGATGGCAATGATAGTGGCAGTGGCTCGTCCTTTTTTAGACCAAATCAACATAATTAATTCCTTACCCCAAGGCGAGTGGTCGCCATTCTGTATAGGAAAAATAACCCGAGTGAAAGCAAGATGTTAATTAAGGCAATCATGCATGCCACGGTATAATCTGACTCTAATATTGCCTTGCTGTATACCATCATCGGCAAGGTATTGACGCCTTTCGCCCCGATAAACAGTACGATGCCAAATTCATTGGTGGTTAACAGCAGGCACAGGCTACCCCCTGCTAATAAAGCGGGAAGCGCCGCAGGGAAAATAACTTGCGCGATAACCCGTGCAGGGTGTGCGCCTAAAATACTTGCCGCTTCTAACTGGCTTTTGTCGATTTGCCGCAGTGCCGCCATAAGGGGACGCATGACTAACGGGGTAAAAACGGTAATTTCTGCCAAAATCACCCCATGGATAGAATAAAGAAACTCAACGGGGGGGAATTCTAAATCAAACAATGCCATCAAGGTGCCATTGAGTAGCCCTGCAGAACCATAAATGAAGGTAAAAGCTAGGGTAATCAAAAAGGTCGGTAGAGCAATAAAAGTATCAATCACTTGCGTGATAAAACGGCTTCCCGGAAAAGGAATAAACACTAAGATCAGTGACAATACACTGCCTATCACAAGGCAACCTAAGGTGGCCAAAATGGCAATGTAGAGTGTATTCCATAACCCATTAATAAAGCGTTTTGACTCAATAAGTTGCCAAAATGCATCCAACCCCCATCTACCCGCCTCATTTTGTAGTGCTTGTTGGGCTATCAACAATAAGGGATAAAAAAACAACGTAACTAACACCAGTAGTGGCGGCAATATCCAATAAATGGGCTTTATCGTTATTGATGAACCTTTTGGCACGCTAATATGTGACATGTTATTCCTCAATTAAAACGGTATCCGCAGGTGAAAACCATAAAGTGAGTTTGTCGCCTATTTTAGGCGGTGAGGCCAAATGGGTGATGGCAACACTCACGGTTTCACCAGCAACATCACAAATTAAATGCGTTAAATCCCCCTGCCAGCGAATAGACGTCAATGTGGCCTGTAATTGATTGGTGGCATTGGAATTTGGTACTAGCGTGATGTGCTGTGGGCGGATACACACCCATTTGTGAGTGCCTGCTCGCATGCCTAATGTATGAGCCTCCAACAATGTTCCACCACAACTGACATTCACTTTTCCAGGGCTTGTTGAAAAACCAAGCGCAGTAGCGGCTAGAATATTGGCTCGGCCTAAAAACTCAGCAGCAAAACGGTTGGGTGGGCGGTGATATAAGGCATTTTTCTCACCATGTGCGACTAAGTAGCCATCTTTCATAATGCCAATTTTATCACCAAGTGCGAGAGCTTCAGTTTGGTCATGAGTCACATAAAGAATAGTTAAATCGGGCAGTTCGCGGTGTAAACGGGCAATTTCTTCAACCATATTATGACGAATTTGCGCATCTAGTGCGGAAAGCGGTTCGTCGAGTAACAGAACACGAGGCCTTACGGCTATCGCTCTAGCAATCGCAACTCGCTGTTGCTGCCCCCCTGAAAGTTGGTGAGGGTAGCGGGTTGCGTAATCCGTCATTCCGACGATTTTAAGGGCTTCAATGACTCGCTCGTTAATGAGTGTTTTAGGTTGTTTCTGAGCTCGTAAGCCAAATGCGACATTCTCTTCCACTTTCATATGGGGAAATAGCGCATAATTTTGTACAACCATACCGAGTCCGCGTTGGTATGGGGGAAGGTGGGTGATATCCATATCACCTAATAAGATGCGCCCGCTGTCAGGTTGAGCAAACCCCGCAATGGCTCGCAATACCGTGGTTTTTCCTGAACCAGACGGGCCAATCAACACCAATATTTCCCCAGAGTCGATGGTTAAATCTAAAGGTTTTAGCACGACATTATTATGATATGAGACACGTAAAGACTCTAATGTGATCCCAGAGTGCTCGGTTTGCTGCATTGCAGTAGTGGCTTTTCGTTTCATCAACATCACAAGTTACTCACCATCAGTGACTTTTTGCCAACGGGAAATATCATCGGATAGGGAAACTTCAACTTCATCCCAATTAGGCTGCCAAGTTTTCACACCTTCTAACATTTGGACAGCGCTCTGGTATTGCTTATCAGATGGTGTGATATCTGAACGAACAGGCATACCCCATGAAAGCTCACTAACACGGCTTTGTGATGGTTTATCCAGCAGGAAATTAATGAGTTTTTTACCGTTTTCGGTTTCAGGGGCATTGTTAACTAAGCCGACAACATAAGGTAAAACCAGTGTACTACGTTCCCCATTGGCATCTTTTGGCCAGAAAATTTGGACATTAGGGTTACGTACCATTTGGGATAAATTCATTTGTAAGTCGCCATTAGCGACATAGAGCTCCCCTTTATTCACGAGGGCGGTAAGCTTACCTGTCGAGGCGGATGGGCCAACGTTATTAGCCTGCAACTTACCGAGATAATCAAACCCTGCGTCTTTGCCATTAAAACTGTGGAAAACTTGTAACATCACTGCAGTACCATCCCCAGCTTGTCCCGGTGTTGAATATTGAAGTTTATTTTTAAAGCGAGAATCGAGTAGGGAGTCCCAATTTTCAGGAGGAGACTTAAGCAGCTTAGCGTTATAGATAAAGGTCAGGTAATTATTGACCAACGGCGTGTAAAAGTGATTTGAATTAGGAATATTTGCTGCATTTTCTGGCGTAAATTCAGCTAATAACTGGTTTTTTGCGGCACGTTGGATAAAAGGCGGAACGGTAATAAGCACATCGGCTTGTGGATTGGTGCGTTCTTTAGCGAGCCTTTCAACGATCGCCCCTGAGCCACTTTCGACATATTGTACTTTAATGCCTGTTTGTTTGGTAAACGCCTCGAACTGATTTTTATACCAACTGTTGTTGCCATCGTGCAGGCCATCAGCGGAGTAAACAGTCACAACATCAGCGGCAAAAACAGAGGTAGAGCAAAGGGTTGCCATTAATAGACCAGCTAAGTAGGTGCGTTTCATGGTTATCTCCTGTTAAGGTAAAATGTATTCTGGTATATACCAGATGTTTTTTACGCTAACGGGTTTATATGACAGAAAGATGAAATGCAGCTAAATAGATAAAATTATTTTCTATAAATAGAAATAATCACAAAGTATCGACTTCGATGCGCAAGCTATCGTGGCGCCAGTATTCAACATCATAATCTAAAATTCGCCCATGTTGGTCATAGTTTAAGCGTTGCAACAATAAGGCTGGACGGCCAACCGTAACCCCCAGTGCTTGTGCTGCTTGGGCAGGCATTGCCGTTGGGTAGAAAGACAAATGCATACTGGTATAGATTAAATTGAAATGAGCTTCGTACACTTCCGTTAAACTGCCGTTGAGGTCGTGGCGTAGCAGTTCAGGAACGCGAGCAGGTAAACAATGGTTCTCACAGTAACAAACGGGCCTGTCATCAGCAAAACGTAGGCGGGTGAGTAAATAAATTTGTTCAAATGATTGAAGTTTTAACGGCTCCATAGCTTCGAGAGGAACGGTAATAACTTTTCCATCCAGTAAAACTGTCTTCGGTTGGCGACCTTGTTCGAGGCAAAGTTTATGGAAATTAGTATTTTGGGTTGGGTCTAACCAAAGGCGCTCAGGTGTGACAAACCAACCACGACGTTCAGACCGGTAAATTGCCCCACTGGATTCTAGCTGTGCCAAACTTTCGCGAATAGTGACACGAGTGGTATTGAAAATGGCACAAAGTTCGCGTTCCGAGGGGAGTTTATCACCACATTTTAGCGAGCCATTTTGAATCTTTTCCTGTAATTGGGCTTTGATAAGCAGATATTGCGGGGCTTCATCCGCTGATAATTTCATGGTTATTTCCTGTCATTGTTTCAGTCATATTATACATAGTTATATGAATTTTTTGTTTCACGAGCACTTTTCCTTTGACCTTTTGAGCAGCCTACGACCATTATAATGGAAATCTGGTATAGACCAATAGGTAAATTGAATGACAAACAATAATTATTTGCTATTAACACCGGGGCCGCTTACGACGTCTAAAACGGTGAAAGAAGCCATGCTGTTTGATAGCTGTACATGGGATGATGATTATAATTTAGGCGTTGTACAAAATATTCGTCAACAATTAGTGGCACTGGCAACGGCCAAAGCAGGGTGTTCTTCGGTCCTGCTTCAAGGAAGTGGAAGCTATGCGGTTGAAGCGGTTTTAGGTAGTGCAATCGGTGATAAAGAGAAAGTTTTGATTATCAGTAATGGCGCTTACGGTGCTCGAATGGCTGAAATGGCTCAGCGATTGGGTGTGGCTCATTGTGTTTATGATTGCGGTGAAGTGTCGTTGCCAGATGTGCAACAGATTGAACAGTTATTGCGACAAGATAGCCAAATCACTCATATTGCGGTGGTGCACTGTGAAACTACGACAGGGATTTTAAACCCGATAGAAAAAGTCGCGAAATTAGCGAAGCAGTATCAAAAACGCTATATCGTGGATGCAATGAGCAGTTTTGGTGGGGTCCCTATGGATGTTGCTGAGCTTAACATTGATTTTTTAATTAGTTCTGCGAATAAATGTATTCAAGGGGTTCCGGGGTTTGCTTTTGTTATCGCCCGTACCGAGGCGCTTGAACGTTGTAAGGGGCGCTCTCGTTCATTATCGCTAGATTTATACGCACAGTGGCGCTGTATGGAAGATTTCCAAGGTAAATGGCGATTTACTTCTCCAACTCATACTGTATTAGCATTTGCCCAAGCACTCAAGGAGTTAGCTAAAGAAGGTGGCGTAGCCGCTCGCTTTCAACGTTATCAAGGGAATCAATACAAGTTGGTGTCCGGTATGCGTAAATTAGGTTTTACCACGTTGTTAGAAGATAGCCTTCATTCGCCAATTATCACCGCATTTTACTCACCAAATTCATCTGATTACCAATTTAAGCAATTTTATCAGAGTTTAAAATCTCAGGGTTTTGTCATTTATCCGGGCAAGGTCTCGCAAAGTGATTGTTTCCGTATTGGAAATATTGGTGAAGTTTATGAAAAAGACATTGATGCATTGTTGTTAGCAATAAAAAAAGCCATTTATTGGGAAAAATAAGGAAAAGAAATGGACCGTATTGAAGCCGTTATTCTTGACTGGGCGGGTACTACTGTAGATTTTGGCTCTTTTGCCCCTACTCAGATTTTCATCGAAGCATTTAAATCTGTGTTTGATATAAATATTACATTGGCTCAAGCGCGCATTCCTATGGGACTAGGAAAATGGCAACATATTGAAGCACTGGGTAAATTGCCTGAAGTAGACGCTTTATGGAACGCAAAGTTTGGCCGCTCAATGAGTAGTGAGGATATCGATAAAATCTACGCGGCCTTTATGCCATTGCAAATTGCTAAAGTTGTCGATTTTGCTGCGCCAATCACCGGAGTTGTCGACACAATCGCTACATTACGCAACCAAAATATTAAAATTGGCTCTTGTTCAGGTTACCCTCGTGCCGTGATGGAAAAGTTAGTTCCAGCAGCAAAGGCATTGGGCTACCAACCCGACTACTGGATAGCAAGTGATGATCTACTTGCTGGTGGGCGTCCGGGACCTTGGATGGCATTACAGAACGTCATTGAGCTAGGTGTTGGTTCCGTATCCGCTTGTATCAAAGTGGATGATGCCGTTCCCGGAATTGAAGAAGGGCGCAATGCGGGAATGTGGAGCGTTGGGTTAGCGGTTTCGGGTAATGAATTTGGTAAAACATGGGATGAATATCAAGGGATGCCAATTGATGAAGTTAACGCGTTGAAACAACAAGCCACAGAGAAGCTATATGCTGCTGGCGCTCATTATGTGATTGATACTTTAGCTGATTTGCCATCAGTTATTGATTGTATCAATGAGCGTTTGGTAAAAGGTGAATGTCCATAATGATAGGTTCCCTCAACTCATTTGCTTGAGTTGAGGGGGGCAATCTAAAATATATTAACAGGCAATTCTGGCGCTAATGTCGCCACCATCACCGCTTTGATAGTATGTAAACGGTTTTCTGCTTGGTCAAAGACAATGCTATAAGGCGATTCAAAGACTTCTTCCGTGACTTCTAAGCCACCAAACATATTGAATTCTTTAGCTAATTGTGCGCCCAATGTGGTGTCTTCATTATGAAAGGCAGGCAAACAATGTAGGAACTTCACATTTGGGTTGCCAGTGAGCTTAATCACATTCATATTCACTTGGTATGGTTTTAATAAATTAATGCGCTGTGCCCATACTTCTTTGGCTTCTCCCATCGATACCCACACATCGGTATAGATAAAATCAGCATCTTTAACGCCTTCGGCGACATCTTCCGTGAGCGTGATTTTCGCACCCGTTTTTTGAGCTAGTGCTTGGCAAGTGTTCACTAAGTCTTCCTCCGGCCAGCAACTTTTTGGCGCAACAAGGCGTAAATCTAAACCTGTGAGAGCAGCAGCTTCTAACATCGAGTTGCCCATGTTGTTACGCGCATCGCCTAAATAGGCAAATTTAATTTCTGAGAATGGCGTATTTGGTCGGTGCTCTTGAATGGTCAGCAGATCGGCTAATAACTGTGTGGGATGGAATTCGTTAGTTAATCCATTCCATACAGGCACTCCCGAATGCGCGGCTAAGAGTTCTACCGTGTTTTGGGCGAATCCACGGTACTGGATACCGTCATACATCCGACCCAACACTCTAGCGGTGTCTTTCATGGTTTCTTTATGGCCGATTTGGCTACCAGAAGGCCCTAAATAAGTGACTCTAGCACCTTGGTCAAATGCTCCAACTTCAAATGCACAGCGTGTCCGTGTTGAGTCTTTCTCAAAAATAAGGGCAAAGTTTTTCCCTGAAAGGAGGGGCTGCTCTGTGCCCGCTTTTTTTTCTGATTTTAACCAAGAAGAGAGTTTTAAAAGTGAATGAATTTCGCTAGAAGTAAAATCAAGTAACCTTAAAAAAGGTTTATTATATAGGGGATTCATAATTGGTAGCCTTTTTGATTTGAATTAATATTCAATTTATATTCATAAAAATTCAAAATCAACCCCCAATGTAAAAGAAATTATCTTTAAATATATGGTTTCACTGTCAACCGTGTGGGAGAATGGCGCAAAGAAAGATGAGCGACAAAGAAACAAAAGGGGTGTGGATATGGTAGATAAAGCTGAACTCGATGCGCAGTATGAAGAAACTCGCTTGATCATCGAGGAATTACTGGAAGATGGTAGCGATCCTGATGCATTGTATGCGATTGAGCATCACTTCTCTGCGGACAACTTTGCTCTGTTAGAGAAAGCAGCCGTTGAAGCTTTTAAACTAGGCTATGAAGTCACGGATGCAGAAGAGCTCGAAATTGAAACGGGTGAAACCCTGATGTGTTGCGATGTAATCAGTGAAAGTGCTTTAAATGCAGAGCTGATTGACGCACAGGTTGAGCAATTAATGAAGTTGGCTGAAAAAATGGGCATCAACTATGATGGTTGGGGCACGTATTTTGAAGACCCAGATGCAGAGTATGACGACGAAGATGGTGATGATATAGACCCTGAAGATCGCGTGCATTAATTATTAGTCGCATCATATAATTACTTAAAAGGATAGCTAAAAACTATCCTTTTTCGTTTAGCGTAGAATTATAATGCCTTTAACATACGAATTTCACAGTCACTATGACCCGTATTTCCTAACGGTTCATCAATAAATTCAAACCCTAATTTTTCATATAACTTAATAGCAGCTTGAAGTTCTTTGGTCGTTTCTAAATAGCAACGAGTGTAGCCTTGCGCTTTAGCAAATTCCAGTGACATCAGTACGATTTGTTTTGCTAAGCCTTTGCCACGTAGCACGGAAGATAAATACATTTTCTGTAATTCTGCCGTATCGTTATCACCTCCCGCGACTTGTGAAACACCGCCACCGCCAACAATTTCGCCATCCATTTCCACCACCCAGTAAGCACTGCGCGGTTTGCTATAAACCTCAAATAAGGTATCTAAAATAGGGTCAGCAACAGCAAAGCCTTTGTCTGCGGTTAAGCCATGCTCAGCAGAAACTTCGCGGATCACCACGGCAATACCTGCGTTATCTTGTTGTTCGATAGGACGAATTTTGTAGTTTTGTGTTGTCATGTGAAACTCTTGATTATTATTATGTACAACTCAGTGTAGAGAGAACCAGAAGGGAACTTCAATCTGAGAACTGCGAACGCAGTCATTTGATGATACTCGAATAAAAAGCCCTTATCAACGAATCGATAAGGGCTTAAAAATGATTAGCTAATTAATAATTACAAAGAGGCGATGGTCACTTTTTGCGCTTCAATTTTAGCTTTTGCTTCAATATTGGCAGTTAAGCGTTCACGTTCTTTTTCAACAACGGCAGCAGGCGCACGGCTCACAAAACCTTCGTTAGCTAATTTACTTTCAATAGTTTCGATTTCTTTCACCACTTTTTCCAGCTCTTTATCTAAACGAGCCAGTTCTGCGTCTTTATCGACTAAGCCAGCCATTGGGATCAGCAGCTCTGCACCGCCAACGAGTTTAGTGACGGAAACCGGTGCTTCTTCACCATCAGCCAGTACGCGAATGCTTTCTAAACGTGCCATTGATTTGATAAAGCTTTGGTTTTCTTCAACGCGACGTTTAGCATCAGCAGAAGCGCCACGCAGCATCACATCCAGTGGCTTACCTGGGGAGATGTTCATTTCTGCACGAATATTACGTACAGCAATAATGGCTTCTTTGATCCACTCAAGGTCGCTCAGCGCAAGTTCATCCACTTTAGCCGCATCGAACTCAGGGAACGCTTGCAACATAATGGTATCGGCATCAATACCTTTAACCACTTTGACGCGCTGCCAGATGGTTTCAGTGATAAATGGAATGATTGGGTGAGCAAGGCGCAGTAAGCCTTCTAAGACCTCAATTAAGGTGAAGCGAGCCGCACGTACTTGTGCTTCGTTACCTTTATGAACAGCAGGTTTAGACAGCTCTAAGTACCAGTCACAGAATTCATTCCATGTGAAGTCATACAAAATACCCGCTGCGATATCGTAACGGTGAGTATCTAACGCTTCACGGTAAGCTTTCACGGTCTGATTAAATTGCGCCATGATCCAGCGGTCAGCCAATGAGAAGCTCATTTCGCCGCCGTTTTGACCACAATCTTGGCCTTCAGTATTCATCAGAACGAAACGGCTCGCATTCCATAATTTATTACAGAAGTTGCGATAGCCGGACAGGCGTTTCATATCCCAGTTGATATCACGGCCTGTTGACGCTAATGCCGCCAAAGTGAAGCGTAGTGCATCAGTACCATGGGCTTCGATCCCTTCTGGATACTCTTTACGAGTACGTTTAGCAATTTTTTCAGCCAATTGTGGCTGCATCATGTTGCCAGTACGTTTTTCAAGTAAATCTTCCAAAGAGATACCGTCAATCATATCTAATGGGTCGATAACGTTCCCTTTGGATTTTGACATTTTTTGGCCTTCTTCATCACGGATCAGGCCTGTCATATAAACGGTTTTGAATGGCACTTGTGGCTCGCCGTTTTCATCTTTGATGAAATGCATGGTCATCATGATCATACGGGCAATCCAGAAGAAAATAATATCGAAGCCACTGACTAATACATCTGTTGGATGGAATGTTTTCAGTGCGTCGGTATTTTCAGGCCAGCCGAGAGTAGAGAATGTCCACAGACCGGAAGAGAACCACGTATCCAGTACGTCGTCGTCTTGGCGCAGAGCAATATCCGCACCTAAGTTGTTTTCACGACGAACTTCGTCTTCATCGCGACCCACGTAGACATTGCCTTTTTCGTCATACCATGCAGGAATGCGGTGGCCCCACCACAGTTGGCGAGAAATACACCAGTCTTGAATATCACGCATCCAAGAGAAATACATGTTTTCGTACTGACGAGGAACGAACTGAATACGGCCATCTTCAACGGCTTTAATGGCATCACGAGCTAAAGGCTCGGTACGCACGTACCATTGGTCGGTTAGCATAGGCTCAATAACCACACCACCACGGTCACCGTAAGGCACCGTCAGGTCATGGGGTTTCACTTCAACTAACAGGCCAAGTTGTTCGAATTCTGCGACGATAGCTTTACGCGCTGCAAAACGTTCCATTCCACGGTAAGCTTCTGGGATTTCGCAGCTATAAGCGGTAGATGGGTTACCGTTGGTATCGAAAATTTCCGCTTCGTTACGAACGTTGCCGTCTAAGTCCATCATGTTAATCATTGTTAACTGATGGCGTTTACCGACTTCATAGTCATTAAAGTCATGAGCTGGAGTGATTTTCACACAGCCAGTACCTTTTTCCATGTCAGCGTGTTCATCACCAACAATTGGAATACGGCGGTTAACGATTGGCAAAATAATTTCTTTACCAATTAAATCTTTATAACGTGGATCTTCAGGGTTAACGGCGACACCGGTATCCCCTAACATGGTCTCAGGACGGGTAGTCGCGACCACTAAATAGTCTTTGCCTTCAGCCGTTTTTACGCCATCAGCCAATGGATAACGCAGGTGCCACATAGACCCTTTGATTTCACGGTTTTCAACTTCTAAGTCAGAAATTGCCGTGTGAAGTTTTGGGTCCCAGTTAACTAAGCGCTTACCACGATAAATCAAGTTTTCTTTATAAAGGCGAACGAACGCTTCTTTAACGGCTTTAGATAAGCCTTCATCCATAGTAAAACGCTCGCGATCCCAATCAACAGAGTCGCCTAAACGGCGCATTTGTTGTGAAATTGTACCGCCGGATTCCGCTTTCCACTCCCAGATTTTGTCAATGAACGCATCGCGGCCGTAGTCGTGACGGTTTTTACCTTCTTCTGCTGCAATTTTACGCTCAACAACCATCTGAGTTGCGATACCTGCATGGTCAGTTCCCGTTTGCCATAAGGTATTTTTACCTTGCATACGTTGATAGCGGATCATCGTATCCATGATGGTTTGTTGGAAGGCATGCCCCATGTGCAGGCTACCAGTGACATTCGGCGGTGGAATGACAACACAGAAGCTGTCTTGGGTGGTATCCCCATTAGGTTTAAAATAACCGCTTTTCTCCCAGTGAGCATATAGAGATTGCTCAATTTCTGCGGGGTTATACGTTTTATCGAGCGAAGGCTCATTCATTGGGCTATCTGGTTTCTTTTCCATTATCTTTTTGTATTCAGTAAGTTGGCGGCGCCGCCATAGTCAAATTGAAGCCGACGCTACGGTAAGTTTTATACCGCTCACGCGCCAACTGTTTTAAAGTTTCATCAATAGGTACGAAGTCTACCACTTCATGGAAAGCCGTGGCAAAATCTGCGAACTGATTTTGTAAATTAATCAGGACATCGCGTGGGGTATTTCCCCGTTTAGCAGGCCAACAAATTTCAATCGGTGCACCATAACGCGGCCCTTCACCCGCCAAATTATGCGGGACAAACTGGTGTGGATCGCGTTGCCACAAGGCCTCATCAATCTTTTCAGCTTGTTGCTGTGTTTCGCAAGCAACTAAAACACGCTTTCCACTGCGCCACATTTGTGCGGCAAGCTCACAAGCTAGCCATTCATGGGCTTCAAGTTCAGGATGTGGTGATGCCTGTTTTAGTTGGTAAAATGTACCTTTTTTCATATACCCGTCATACTTCAATTTGTAGGGGTGTTGGCTGCGCACTTTCGCCTTAGTCACATACTTTTGTATGCTCCTAAGGTCTCAATTGCTTGCCGCCTACCTACAAACTGAATTATTTAGGGTATAGCGTAAATTGCCATCCTTCAATTTGTAGGGGTGTTGGCTACGCACTTTCGCCTTAGTCACATACTTTTGTATGCTCCTAAGGTCTCAATTGCTTGCCGCCTACCTACAAACTGAATTATTTAGGGTATAGCTTAAATTGCCATCCTTCAATTTGTAGGGGGGTTGGCTACACGTTTTTGGTAACTAAGCGCAGAATTATGTCTATGTTGAATTATAACCTTTTTTATAGCTGCCTCAAAATGGCTTTCTTGGTGTATCAAAAAACCAAAAATAATATCCCGAGTCGCATAAATGCTCATCGGGATATTTTTACGAGTGATGTACAGCTAAAGCGTTAAATGAGATTACTCATCACCATTAAGGCCTGCACGGTTCAATAAGAACTGCGCTAGCATGGAGACAGGGCGACCAGTAGCGCCTTTTGCTGCACCTGAACGCCAAGCAGTCCCTGCGATATCAAGGTGTGCCCAGTTATATTTCGTCGCAAAACGAGACAAGAAACAACCCGCGGTGATAGCACCAGCAGGACGGCCACCCGTATTGGCTAAATCAGCAAAATTAGGCGTGATTTGGTCAAAATACTCATCAGCTAGAGGTAGACGCCATGCACGGTCACCCGCTTGCTCTGACGCGTTTAATAACTCATGAGCCAATGGGTTGTGGTTTGACATCAACCCAGTGTAGTGACTGCCTAATGCAATGACACAAGCCCCTGTTAAGGTCGCGATATCAATAACCAGCTCAGGTTCAAAACGCTCAACATAGGTGAGTGCATCACACAGAACTAAACGGCCTTCGGCATCCGTATTGAGGACTTCAACGGTTTGCCCAGACATGGTAGTAAGAATATCACCCGGACGATAAGCTCGCCCACCAGGCATGTTTTCACAGCCGGCTAATACCCCAATGACATTAATTGGCAACTGCAATTCAGTGATGAAGCGCATTACACCGTAAACAGAAGCGGCGCCGCACATATCGTATTTCATTTCATCCATGCCTTCGGATGGTTTGATTGAAATACCGCCAGAGTCAAAGGTTAACCCTTTACCTACGAGTACGATAGGTTTGCAGTCGGGATCTGGATTGCCTTTATATTCCATGATGGACATCAGCGATTCATTTTGTGAACCTTGACCCACCGCGAGATAGGCGTTCATTCCTAACTCTTTCATTTGCTCTTCACCAATGACTCGAGTGGTGAGTTTGCTGTCTGAAATATCTGCTAATTGACGTGCTTGAGACGCTAAATAACCTGCGTTACAGATATTTGGTGGCATATTACTTAAATCTTTTGCTGCTTTAACACCTGAAGCAATCGCTAAACCATGGGAAATAGCACGTTCACCACTGGTCAATTCACGGCGAGTTGGCACGTTGAAAACCAGTTTACGCAGTGGACGACGATGTTCTGTTTTATTACTTTTCAGTTGATCAAACACATACAGTGATTCTTTGGCTGTTTCGACAGCTTGGCGCACTTTCCAGTAATTATTGCGGCCTTTAACGTGTAATTCAGTTAAGAAGCAGACGGCTTCCATTGAACCAGTTTCATTTAACGTGCTGATTGTTTTCTGAATAATTTGTTTAAATTGGCGCTCATCTAATTCGCGTTCTTTACCGCAACCGATAAGTAGAATGCGTTCAGACAGAACGTTGGGTACATGATGGAGTAGCAGGGATTGCCCCACTTTACCCTCAAGTTCGCCGCGGCGCAGCAGGGCGCTGATATATCCGTCACTGATTTTGTCCAGTTGTTCAGCAATTGGGGACAGACGGCGTGGTTCAAAGACTCCGACAACAATACAAGCGCTGCGTTGTTTTTCCGGGCTACCACTTTTTACACTAAACTCCATGCGTTCTCCTGAATCTTAAAGACAAAGGCCGATGCTCCCGCTAAAATTAGCGTTTCGCATGATCTACCTCATAGAGAATGAACTCTTTATGTTAAACTAACCATCTATACGCGAAATAGCTCACGTTGTATGCTGCTAATTGCGATACACCATGAAGTATGGCGGGTATATCTGGTTTCTCGAATATTAAGCATGTTCTGATATTTCAACCAGTATAGAGAATGCTTTTATATCATTGTAGCCATACAATAAACTAGAGTATATGTTAGTAAATGGCAGACATCGAACGAACTTAGCCATTTTCTTCCCAAAAGACAAGTTTTCACAGGCGTAATAAGCGTGATCATTATTAGATATTTGGTACGGGAAACCCTGAAAAGTCAGTTAGCCATACTTTTTGTATTGATGCTAATCTTTTTTAGCCAGAAGTCGATAGATATTCTTGGCGCTGCGGTTCAGGGCAACATTCCCTCAAACTTAGTACTTCCTTTACTGGGGTTAGGTGTGCCTGAAATGGCGCAGCTTATCTTACCTTTGAGCCTATTCCTTGGGCTTTTGATGACCTACAGTAAACTTTACACTGAAAGTGAAATCACGGTAATGCATGCCTGCGGTTTAGGTAAAAGTGTTTTAGTAAAAGCCGCGTTAGTCCTAGCGGTCATTACCGCGATGGTTGCGGTGGCTAATATCACGTGGATGTTGCCGTGGTCATCTCAATATCAAGAGCAAGTATTGGCTGATGCGAAAGCGAACCCTGGGCTAGCAGCGATGGTGGAAGGGCAATTTAAAACCACTAAAGATGGCAATTATGTCCTGTACATTGGTGATGTAAAAGGTAGTAACTTCAAGAACGTATTTCTTGCACAGCTACGCGCTGCAAATGAACAACGGCCTTCAGTTGTAGTGGCTGATAGCGGTTATATGAAAGAAGACCCCGATGGCCGACAAGTCGTTGTTTTAAACGAAGGTACTCGCTATGAAGGAACCGCGTTACTGCGAGATTTTCGAATAACTGACTTTGTTAATTACCAAGCTATTGTTGACCACCAAACCGCAGAAACGCGTAGTGACCGAGTCGAGCAAAAAAATATGCTACAACTGTGGTCTGAAAATACTCCTGAAGTGAACGCGGAGTTCCATTGGCGTTTAACGATTGTATTCTCCGTTGTCGTTATGGCCTTGATGGTCGTGCCATTAAGCGAGGTTAATCCACGTCAAGGACGGGTATTAAGTATGCTTCCAGCGATGCTGCTATACCTCATTTTCTTTTTATTACAAAGTACATTGCGTAATAGTGCCGATAAGGGTGACCTTGACCCAAGGTATACTATGTGGGCGGTGAATGTGGGGTATTTGATATTAGCGATAGTCCTAAATGCGTGGAATACCGTCCCAATGCGACGTATGCGTCTTAAATTGAGTAAAGGGGTTGCCTGATGTTTGGTGTTTTAGATAGGTATATCGGTCGGACCATTTTAAATTCGATTTTAGTGACGCTATTTCTGCTCGTTTCACTGGCAGGGATCATTAAATTTGTCGAGCAGCTTCGCAAAGTGGGGGATGGTGACTATACGGCATTGAGCGCAGGTGTATTCACTTTATTAACTGTCCCAAAAGATATTGATATCTTCTTTCCAATGGCAGCATTGTTGGGAGCACTCATGGGGTTAGGGGCACTGGCTTCACGTAGTGAGCTAGTCGTCATGCAAGCTTCCGGTTTTACCCGCTTACAAATCGCATTATCGGTGATGAAAACAGCAGTTCCATTGGTCATTGTCGCAATGTTTATTGGTGAGTGGATCGCACCTGCGGGAGAACAGTGGGCAAGAAATTATCGCGCAGAAAAAATCGTGGGTAACTCATTAGTTGTGACAGATGAAGGTATGTGGGCAAAAGATGCCAATGATTTTATTCATATTCAGCGGATTAATAATGCGACATCGATTCAAGATGTGTCGATTTATCGTTTTGATGACCAACGTAAATTGAAGTCGGTGATGTTTGCTGCGAATGGTGAGTACGACTCGACAAATCAGCTTTGGGTGTTATCTCAAGTGGATGAGTCAATTCTAAGTAGCGAGAAAAAAATCACAGGTTCACAGCGATTGACGGTGGATTGGAAGACCAACCTAACCCCGGAAAAACTAGGAATAGTTTCACTGAATGCTGATTCGCTATCAATCCGCGGCCTGTATCAATATGTCTCATATTTAAAAGAAAGTGGCCAAGTGGCTGCGGTTTATGAGCTGAGCATGTGGAAAAAAATCCTCGCACCACTTTCTGCGGCAGTTATGATGCTAATGGCAGTTTCATTTATTTTTGGGCCGTTACGTACCGTTCCTATGGGCGTTCGTGTTATTTCAGGTATTGTGGGGGGATTCCTCTTTTACGTACTTAACCAAGGGTTCGGTAATTGGAGCTTAGTGTATTCGGTGCCACCGATTATTGCAGCAGCATTGCCAAGCGTCCTATTCCTGATAGTAAGTATCACATTGTTAGTTAAACGAAAATAACCGTTTATAGGCAAATAAAGGGCTGTGAGTCTTCGGGGTTCACAGCCCTTTTCTTTTTAGCATTGCTGACTTAGCAGGACATTACCTAAGTGACTAATAATCCCTAACAGTTTGTTTTGAGGGCGAAACATAATATATTGCAGCTTGTTTCCCTCTAATGCAGGGACATATTCACCTTTAACACCAATGACATTGCAACGGCTTTTGTTAGCTAATTGTTGGGCGTAAGAAAACATTCCACCGTTAGCGGTATATGACTGACGAAGAGGGTAGGCGTAATTCCATACTTTTTCGGTAAATTCATTTTGTGCTTTTTGGCGAGTGTTATCGACTAACTGTTTATATTCAGCGGTTTTTTCTAACTCTTTTTGATTGTTTCCCAGTTTGAGATAATTAAGCTGGCTAAGATCGATTTCTATCTGAGTAGGCTGCTGGGGAGTGGGGTAAGCTGTGTGGTGATTATAGATTTTTCTGAGCTGTAAAACTAATTCAGATGCTCTACCTTGTTTAATCGTGGAAGGGCGCAGTATATGGTGTGAGAAAAGTGAAGATATGTTCATCTGACTTCCTATTTTAACAAAATGAGAGAGAAAATAATCCTAGCTTTTCGGCAGGTAAAAACATTGTATAAAGCGACATTGAGGGTGAAATAATAGCTTGAAGGGCCAAGCTATTATATTTATCAGGTAACGACATGGTTTCGCTAACTATTTTGGCGTTTATAACTCAGCGTTTTTTACTGTTAGCTAAAAAGTGTATAACCGAGTGCGCTGATAAAGGCGATAAATGGCGGTTGTGGCCGAAATAATTTTCTTTTGGGGAGGGCTGCGTGAGGCTGGGGATCCATCGCTAAAATATTTTCACCGCTTTTATTAGCCAGTTGTTGAGCTAAAGAAAAAATGCCTCGTTTCATCCCATTAGGTGTTTTGAATTTGAAAGCAGCAGAACATTCTTCTCGATAAATACGCCGCTCTTCTTGTCGACAGGCTTTAATCGCTAGCATTTCAAGATCACCAGAATAGCTTTTGGGGATTGAGATAGTTATCGATCTTGCTTTTAACTCTTTTGGGCTGCTAATACAGTGGTTTTTAATATCATTCAGAATGTTATTAAACTCGATTGGGCTAATTTTACGTTGTGGTTCGGAATGATAGTTCAATATTGTTGAGGAGTTCTTGGTTCTCATTATGGACTCTTATAAGTAAATGACATTACTAAAATATTATCGAGAACCTAATAAAATTGATTATAAAAAAGGCTAAGAAAATTATCAAAAACAGCCTGAATATCTCAGGCTGTTGTCGCAATTAATGTAATAACGCGGGTAAATCCACGTTTTAAGGTTGGGGTGTAACTCGCCATTGCTTGTAACGCTTCGGCGGTACTCCTTCAATGTTTCCCATACGCATGGTTAGCAGACAGTGAAGCGAGCAGTTCGTTAACTCCAATTGTTAATTTACTGAATTTACTGTTATCTTTGCGGGTCATCACCACAAATACCCCAATATTTTGCTGTGGGATCATCGCCATATAGGTATTAAACCCACCGCCACCGCCAGTTTTTTGATAAATTCCCGGAGTGCCGTTTTTAGGCTTCATATACACCCACCCAAGGCCGAGTCCATCAGCATGCCCTGCAACATCCATCCCTTTAATTTCCAAAAGCTTTTCACGTGGAAAATAGATGCCTTGTTCACGGGCAGCGGTGACTTTTCTTAAGTTACTGTCTGTCGATAAAAATTGCTGCATCCATTTTTGCATATCTGCAGGGGTAGAATACACGCCACCACTTCCTGCTGCCGCGAGTGTGTTATGGCAAGGGCTTGGTTTTGTTCCTTCCATTAACCGTGCGCACTGCGCATTGTTAGGGGTATAAGTGGTATTCGTCATTTTGGCGGGAGATGCCACATAGTGGTTAAATAATTGGGGATAAGAGACTCCCGAAGCTTTAACCATCGCATCAGCCAATAAGTCATATGCTAAGTTGGAATAAGAAGCTTCTGTGCCTGGTGTAGCATCTAACTTACCTGTTTTTAGCCATGTCCAACGGTTATCTTGAGTTGGCCAAATAAAAACAGGGCGGCCCCATTTTCCACCGGGTTGTTCTCGAGGTAATCCACTGGTATGGCTCGCTAAATGATATAAGCGAATAGGCTGCCCGCTGGCATTATCAGGCACATTAACGCCGTGGTAGGCATACTGCTGTAACGGATCAGTAATTAACAGCTTCTTATCCTGTTCGAGCTTAATTAATATTTCGCTTGTCATTAATTTGGTAATTGATGCAATGCGAATTAATGAATTTGGACCGGGTTTTTTACCATTGCCAGGTGCGGTTTCACCATAATAGCGTGATAACGCCTGATTATTATCGATAACAATGATTGCCATGCCCCGTGCATTGCTTTCATTAAAAATGCGGTTAGCATACAAATCGACAATCTTAGCGACGCGCTCGTAAGTCCTTCTATCTCCCTCAAAAACCTGCCAATCTGAGGATTCAATATCATTACTTTGCAGAAACTTTGGTGCTTTTTCTGTCTTACTTGAGCACGCCATTAACACCAAAGACAATGCAGATACAGACAGAATTTTTAGAAATGATTTCTTCATGTTGGAAGCCAGCCGATATGATTGTTTGCAAATGACCTTTCAGCCAATATTATTTTTTCTTAGCGAAAATCTTCATTACGACACCAATTAAGATGCCAATAAAGATACCTGTTGCTATCCACCCAACAAAACCCATGATTAAACCTTAAATATTGACATTAGATTGCAGATAAACTAACAAAAATAATGACCTGCCGCCAGCCACAGAGCCTTGCGATAAGAAAAATAATTTGGGAGAAGTTAACATACTCATTAATAGATATATAAACAAAAGAAGCTTTCCCAGTGATTTAATCAGATCTAAGGAATATGCTTTTTTTTTAATCGAACAAACTGTAACTTCACGAATAAGTGTTGCCAGTAGACACAAGGCAAGTATAATGGCAGCGTTTTCCAAGAAACACATCACTTCGTGCCGGAGTGGCGGAATTGGTAGACGCAGTTGATTCAAAATCAACCGCCTTCGGGTGTGCCGGTTCGAGTCCGGCCTTCGGCACCATAAGAACATCAAGAGACGTCAACCGACGTCTTTTTTTGTATCTAAAATCCAGTGTTTGCAAGGCTTCCCCCGCGTTTTCAGTCAATGCATGTCAACTTAACTCAACCCACATCAACCTCCGAGTGAGTATACATCTGAGTATATCTTCGCTTCGATAATGTTTGTATACTCATTGTATCTCGAATTACCGATGCTAAAGCAATGCAGGCGCAGCCTGTGGCGTAGACACTTAGTTGGCTATGTAACTTGAAATCATCAACAGTAATCTGAGATATCTCGTTTATATACTCACTCTGGGGTGAAGAGGACAAAGAATATGGCATTAACCGATACGAAAGTTCGTGCAGCTAAACCAGACGAGAAAGCTTATACACTGACAGATAGTGATGGCTTGTTTCTTTATATTCACCCCAATGGCTCTAAATATTGGCGTTTCCGTTTTCGCTTTGGCGGTAAACAACATTTGATGGCTTTCGGTGTATACCCTGAAATCTCCTTAGCGGATGCAAGAGAAAGAAGGGACGCTGCCAGAAAGCAAGTTGCTTTAGGTATCGATCCTCGTGAGCTCAAGAAAGAATTAAAGGAAGAACAGCAAAAGGAATTTAATACCTTTGAGAAGGTAGCTCGCGATTGGCACGCAACCAATAAAAAGTGGTCAGAAGTCCATAGCCATCGAGTCCTCAAAAGCCTTGAGGACAATATCTTTGCCGCTATTGGTAAACGTAATATTGCTGAACTAAAAACTCGGGATCTTCTTGAACCCATTAAAGCCGTAGAGATGTCTGGACGTCTTGAAGTGGCGGCACGTTTACAACAGCGTGTAACTGGCATTATGCGTTATGCGGTACAAAGTGGTTTAATCGACTATAACCCAGCACAAGATATGGCAGGTGCTGTTGCTACAGGTAAACGAGTCCATAGAGCGGCATTAGAGCTCAAACGTCTACCCGAGTTATTACAACGTATAGATGATTATAAGGGAAGACCTTTAACTAAACTTGCAGTCAAACTTATCTTGTTAGTTTTCATTCGTTCCAGTGAACTGCGTTTCGCCCGTTGGGATGAAATCGATTTTGAAAATGCCATGTGGACGATCCCTGCTGAACGCGAAGCGATAGAAGGGGTTAAACACTCACATCGTGGATCAAAAATGCGTACCCCTCATTTAGTTCCATTAAGCCGACAAGCTATTGAGATCTTAAAACAGATCTATCAGTTCAGCGGCAACCACGAACTGATCTTTATCGGCGATCATAATCCTAGAAAACCAATGAGTGAGAACACGGTTAACAACGCATTACGTGTAATGGGCTATGACACTAAGACAGAAGTGTGTGGTCATGGTTTTAGAACAATGGCATGTAGCTCGTTGATTGAGTCAGGGCTATGGTCGAAGGATGCAGTAGAAAGGCAAATGAGCCATCAAGAGCGTAACTCAGTAAGGGCTGCTTATATTCATAAGGCAGAACATATTGAGGAAAGGCGTCTGATGGTGCAGTGGTGGGCGGATTATTTGGATGCGAATAGGGAGACAATCATATCTTCTTTTGATTTTGCTAAGAATGAATATTCCTAAGAGTAGTTTTGGTAAAACTTCTCAAAAATGATTTTATTTTGTTGAGTACTTAGGTCTATTTGTAGTGGTCAACAAAAATTGGTCACAGTTTTAGAGCTTTCCCAATATAATCGTTCTGATTCATTGGGCGTTAAGCCACCGTTATATTGATGCGGTCTAATCTGGCTATAATACCCAATGATATATCGTGTTATTTCTTGTTGTGCTTCTATAAAATTACAGTAACCTAAAATGGGTACCCATTCTGTCTTTAAACTTCGAAAAAACCGCTCCATAGGCGCATTATCCCAGCAATTACCTCGTCGAGATAAACTTTGCTTTATCTGATAACGCTATAGTAATTGGCGATATTGACGGCTTGTATAATGACTTCCTTGATCTGAATGAAACAGCATATTTCTTGGCTTACCTCTTGATTCAAAAGCCATTGATAATGCTTTTCCCGTTAGTTGGCTATCGGGTGAAAATAACATCGCCCAACCAACGGGCTTTCGAGCAAATAAATCCATCACAACCGCAAGATACATCCAACGATTACCTGACCAAATATACGTTACGTCACCTACCCAAACTTGGTTTGGCTCCGTGACCGCAAATTGTCGCCCAAGATGATTTGGTATTTCAACGTGCTCTTGAGTTGATTTTGTATATCGATGCTTTGGTGTTTGGCAACTCACCAAGCCAAGTGATTTCATAATCTGAGTTGCACGATAGCGCGTTAAAGGAACCTGTTTTGTCTTCGATACAATATCAGCAATAGTACGAGCACCCGCAGAACCGTGACTGCTTTCATGAGCTTCTCGAACAAGAGCCCGAAGCCGAATTTGTTCCGCTGATAGTGTTTTTGCGCGATGACGCCAGTATTGATAGCTACTGCGATGAACACTGAACACGTTACACAGTTGTTTAATACTAAAGCGCCGACTGAGTTTCTCGATCAGCGAGAATTGTTCAGAGAGTCCGACATCACCAGCGCTGTAGTCTTTTTTAAGATCTCATTATGCTCTTCAAGTTGCGCGATTTTCTTTTTCAATTCACGTATTTCAACCTGTTCAGGCGTCATGGGTGACGCTTTCGGAGAAATACCTTTGCGTTCTAGTTTGAGTTGCCGAACCCATTTGTCCATGGTTGATTTACCGACCCCCATTGCGTTGGCAGCCTCGACCACGGAATAGTTTTGGTCAAGCACCAATTGAGCCGCTTCAAGTTTGAATTAAGCACTGAAAAGCCGTCTTATACGTTTCGCCATAATTGTCACCTATCTGTTTGTGAGGTGATGATATCACCTCTGAGTTGGTGACCAAATTAACTATGCCACTACAATTAGAAGTAAATGAAGAGTATTATACAAAATATTTTCTGTAGTTATGTGATGGAATCTCTCTATAGTATTAGGGGCGGAGCTATAATTTTACGGGCTACATTAAATTGTATTATTTCTTAATTATCGGTTCAAAGAGAGTAAATAGAAAGTGAAGTTTCCTATCATTATCTACGCTCTAGTAGATAGTAGATAGTAGATAGTAGATAGTAGATTTATTTTCTAGTTATCAAATAAATAATGTTGCTAGTGTAAGTTGAGTATATCGAGAAAAGGGGGATTGATGGTACAATTATAAGTAGCTAGCCTCGATACGGCTAAAAATGGCTATCTTAATATGAAAATTGGTTTTTCTAAATATTTAATAGGAGTAGATATGATTAGGCGAGTAGAGTCAACTGGATATAAATATGATTTCAAGAAAAGTGGTTCTTTTGGAGTTTTTCAATCTAATGGCTCAACACCAATAGAATACCTTATGACGTCATTTAATTATGATGAATTACTAAACTTGTCTTATGCAAAGGATGTAACAACAGATTTAAATTTTGATTATTTAATTCAACGGGATATAGATGTTGAAAGAGCGACTAAAGAAATAAGTCAATATTTAGCCGCTCAAAAAGGACACATACAAAAAGAAATTGTTTTTCTTCCACCAATATTAGTAGCTATTGTAGCTGCTGACCGGACTGATAATTTAGAAAAATATTATCCAGAGTGTGAAGCTTCTAAGCCGAGTGATTCTGTTGGTGAATATATATTAAGAGAATGGAAAAATATTTTTCAAATTAGAAACTATCCAGTTAATGTTGGGCAGAAAATTAATATTAGACTTGAGGAGAAAATTGAAACTATAGATATTGATATTAATCAAGCAATGTTATTGGCCAATGTGACCCCAAAAATGGTAGCAGGTGCTAGATTAGTTGTTATTGATGGCCAGCATAGGTTGTATGCATTAAATTCATTAAGGAGATGTGATCCAAATCCTCTTTTAAATATAAATATACCCGTTTGTATTGTATTTCCTCCAGATTCAACAATAGAAAAAGCTAGTGATAATTCAACACCTTCAGTTCCTGAAGTGTTACGTAGTTTATTTGTTGATGTTAATTCAAAGGTTGAGAGGGTTAGTGGGCATTTCCTTACTCTTTTATCAGATCAAACTTTGAGCTCGATTATATGTCGTGAATTATGTAAGAAAATACTAAATACAGATTTAAAATATGGGTTAGGATTGATTGAATGGAATATAAAAAAACATAAAGAGTCAATGGAAATATCAAGAGAGCATACGATAACTAGTATAGGCGTTATTAATAATGCATTAGAGGAAGTATTTAAAACAAAAAATGGAGTAAGGATTATATCTGAAATCATCGGAGTAAATACTTGTAAAGATGATTTTGATTTTGGTGAGGATGAATATGGTGATAGTAATCCATGGCCTGAGTATTTTCCTTGGAGAGATTTTTCATCTAGGCATAAAGACAAGTTGACCGAATTAGTGAATGACACAATAGTTCCTGAACTCTATTATATATTTTTTGAAATCGAATTTCAGAAAAAATATATTGAAGAATATGAAATGTTTTTATTGGGGGCAATGGAGAAAGCTAAAGAAGATGATAGAAGTGATGCAAATATAATAGATGAAGCAATAGATCACATTGTTTTTAATAGCCCTTTATTGAAACCAGCAAAAGGAAAAACATTGGAAATGATGGGGGAATTAAAGGAAAAAATAAAAATTATTCCTTCATTCTTACGTACGGTTATTTTTCAAAAAGCAATAATTGATATGTGGGCAAATATCACATCAAAAATGTTAATATTAGGATTTGATAAAAGTAAGGCTAAATATATAGTTAAGGCTTATGTTGAATCTGCTTTTTCTAATACAAATAACATATTTGATTCTAGAAATGCACTCCTTCAAGACACTATTCTTAGTGGTAATAATATTAAAGTAACGAAGCAATCTAAAAATCAAATTGTTAGGCTTCTCCTATCTCAAGGTATTATCCCCGGTACAATATTAAATATTAGAAAGTTAGTGGATATTGATTCTAACGAAGAGGCTTTTTTGAAAGAATATGCTGAGTCTGAGCTTTCTTCATATATAGAAACCATGATATTAGATAAAAGAAAAAGTTTTGAAAGAGGATATCTGACTAGTAACAGACTGACCACATTTGAAAAGGAAAAATTAATTACCTTAGAGGAAAAAAAACAAAAAGAATTGAGTATTAATAATATTAAAAACTATGAATTAGAAACTAGTTTTGACAAAAAAATAAATGAATACATCAATGATGATGTTAGTGCATCTATCACAGAAATAATAAAAATTATGGGAGTGAAAGTTATTGATTTAAAACCTAAAGTTGATGATCTTGATGAAGAAATAATTTAGGATTTCTTGTATGAGTAAATTATATTTTTCTATAATTGGTCAGTACGATGACAAATTAGTCCAAAATGTATTTATGCTTTCTTCAGAATATGAGAATTATATGATTATTTCAAATGATTCTGCGAATATAGAAATATGGAAGAAGAATATTAAGGCGAGTCATGGTAAAGATATAGATTCACTTGTGTTAGATTCAAGTGTTTATATGCCATGTGTAGAGTTTTTTCTGGGGGAAATGGAATGTTTTAAAAATAAAACCTTGTTGAATGTAGATATAAAAAGCTTTGATGTTTTTGAGCAAGTCTCTATTTCTTGTATATTAGATGATGTTTTTTTGGATGATGGTATGACTATAGAAAGGAGTAGTCTAAGTTCTATTGATAGTATTATAAGAAATGAAATTGATTCTTTAAATGGTATTTATCAAAACATATTTGATATAATCCATGATATTTTTGTTGGTAAAAGTGAAGCGAGCCTAACAGAAAATATAAATAACATCTCATTATTCACTGATTTTTCATCATTGTCTTTAAGTGAAGTTAAAAAGAAATTTTTTAAGTTATCAAATTTAAAGGAATCTAATTATTCTTATGTTAATGATTTTATAAGAAACGTTAGGAGATATTTTAACTACTCATTCTTAACTATACCACAAAGTCCAGTGAATATAAGCTCGCTTTCTGCAACTAATAAATATTGTCAAGATGGTTTTCCTTTAGTGTTTAAAGTGATTTCAGTTATTCACTATTATTCAGCGGCATTATGTGAAATGAAAAAAGACTATAGTTTATCATTCTTACACATGGTCAGGGCTGTTGAGTGCTATATAGATGGATTGCTTTTAATGAATAATAATGCTAGCTATACTGCCTCAAACGAATATGCTGTTAATGGAAAATTAAGAAAAGGAGCTACATATAAACTCTCTCTAGCCTCACAATCAAATAATAATGGTCAGATGCTTCAGCAAGCATGTTACAAAAATGTACTGAAGTATATGGAAATGAGGAATAAATTTTTTCTCACTCATGGTGATATACGAGTGTGTGAGAATATTATTTCTGATTTTAGTTCAAATGTGTCTGATTTGATTTCTTATATAGAAAATCACACTATGCAAATAAATTTTCGATGGGTTAAAGCATATTCTGATTTGAGTAGCTTAATAAATATAAGTAAAAAAGACTTTATAATGAAATCTTTATTAGAAAAATATCATATAAATTGATATTCATACATACGCCAATACAAATTGTATTGGCATAATTTAATTACAATGCAAATGAGAAATCTATTAAGCTTCTATGATTTCTTAGTGCTGCAATCCCATCATCAATATGAGCAGCCCATGCTTTGTGCATTTCTTTTTGCTCTATCTGTGGATAAAGCATATTTAGTACCAACTCTGTTGATTGAAGCGTTTCACCTAGCCATGTGATTTTATCTAATACTAAAGAACCATCCAGTTTTTTATGGTCTTGCTCAGGTAAATAACGAAAGCCACTTTCTACTGAGCGAAAAAATGCTAGGCGGGCAGCAATATTAGGAGTGATACCAGTATATCCCTTTAGCTTTTTTAGTTGTTCTTCAGTTTGGCGGCTAAGCTGCATTCTATTTGGGAGCATTAGAGACCTCCTTAGTTAATTCCCAGAAATAACCTGGTGTCAGTTTTGATGACTTAGTCTGTGGATCAAAGACAATCTCATAAGTATGGGAAATATCATCACGTAGTTGATCAACAAAATAACTCTTATCCACTTCTGTGTCAGTAGATAATAACACTACCTGATGACTGGCAAATGGGAAGTAGTGGTTAATTAGTTTATCTCTGTGCTGAGAGTCTAAACGGCCTAATGGCGTATCAATAATTACTGGCAAATCACGTCCAGAGGTTTTTGCCAGAGCTTCAAGAATTGCAATCGCATAAATTTGCTTTTCCCCTGCAGAAAGGAGCTTGCGATTAATTATTGTGCCTTTTTCATCCATTAATTCCACATCAAACGTTTCAGGATGGATGTGTGCATTTAGTTGTAAGTCTTCTTTACGGGCTAATTTACGGTAAGCCGTTTCAAAGTTTACTGAAAGTGTTTTCACTCTCGCTTGAGTTAAAAGTTCACTGTAACGGTCAAGAAGATTGATTGTTTCTTGGGCATTATTAAATGCACTATCAGAGTTATGTTTATTACGCACCAAGTCGTGTATTCTTTGTATCTGCCGGGAATGGTCTAATTGCTGCTGCTTAGTGCGTTTGGCTTCTTCCAGTAAAGAACGATAATCCTGCCGTACACTCTCGCGTTTACGATCAAGCTCTCTGAGTTTTTCAAATAGCTCGAGAAGCTGATCGTCTTCAGGTGCCCGAGCAATATTTGTTGCTGCTTGCTCAAGTTGCTCTTCCACTTCTGCTAATTGACTACGATAAAGTTCAAAGCGCTGCCAGGATTTCTTACTGTCCTGCTCGATAGATAGTTGGAGCATTCCTGCTTCACGCTCGGAGATGTCAAATAACACTTCATCCTTGGGCTTCCCGGCAAGGTAATCTTTCAGATTATCTTCGATTGCTTCAGCAGCGATTCTCCCCGTTGTTCCTGAACGGAATGAAATATCATTTTTAAGTTGTATAAGGAATTGAGTTAATTCTTTTTCAAAACTGTTTGCTTGTTTTATTTGTATCTCAGTGTTAATTTTCTCGAGTAAACGCCCCAGAGTTTTAGGAGCTAGAGCGTAGGGAAGCGAGCTGTCACATTCATTACGTAGTGCTTTTTCTAGACGACCTTTTTCTTTTAACAGAGTATCAACTTTCTGTTTTTCTTGTGCTTTTGTCTGAGCAAATATACCGCCTTGTGCATTCAGAAGGTTTTCATATCGGTTGATTTCTTTTGATAGTAAGTCAATTCGTATTTTTGCAAAATCAGCTTGCTCTAAAATCTTTTCTGTTTGGAAAGCAAGCTGTTTAACCTGTTCTTCAATTTCAGTGAGTTTTTGCTGTTCAGAATCAACTAACTTGCTGGATTGCTGACGTTTAACGAAGATCATCAAATCACTACGAAGTTTATCTATAAGATCTAACCCCAATAAGCGACGTACTGCTGTGCGTAGAATATTTCCAGTATCGTCTTCCGCAAGTTCTGCAATTTTCTCACCATCAAAAAAGAATAAGTCCGCAATTCCATGTGGAATCAATTCATTCAAGAACCCCTGGCATTGATCATAATCGAGCTCTTCAAGAAGTTGACCATCTTGCTGAAGTGATAGTTGATCTTTTTTTCCTTTTTTCCATGTACGCGTTACAGTAAATTCAGCTTCGTGGCCACCTTTGTTGTAGGTAAAAATAAGTTTAACCGATGCTTCATCTGTCGCTGAGCCATTGTGAATTAAGGTACTGAGTTCTTTAACATAGTCTTGTTGCTGAGTTGATGAGCCAAACGCTAGTCGACCATATAATGTCAGGCGGATTGCTGATAGGATAGATGTTTTTCCTGCTCCATTAAGTCCACCGAGTAGAACTATCGGACGCTGCTTATCATCATTTTGATGTGTTCGCGGAGCTAAATCTATAACATGAGTACCATTAAATACACGAAAATTACGTAATACCAGTTGCTTAATTAACATGTGTCTTTTCCTCACTGGTAAACATATTTGCCCCACTTACATCGTCAATTCTATGCTGTAATACCCGCAGCTCGATTTCTAATTTTGTAATTTCTTCTTGATGAACATCTCGGTCATTACGTTTTTGTAAGGTTTCTTGTTGCTGTTTTATTTCTTCTAGACTGCCCCAGTCTTGCTTCAATATATTACCTAGTTTATCAAAGATACCTTGACGGCGGCTTAACCCTTCCATAGAAACCTCTAGTTCAATCAGTTTCATTACCATTTCAGGAGTAACGTCAAATTCTTGAGCAATCTGCTCAAGAAGTTCTGCATCACTAGCATTGAAACGAGATTGGTCGTCGATTACCCAGTCGAGGTTTTTTCCATAAACGTCGTGATAGATTCCTGGCAAAGTGTCGTACCAATCCGGTTCGTTTGGATCTTTAAGCCACTCTTGGCGAATAGCGTGTAACTCAGGCTGAGTAATTAATGTAATTTTATGACCTTGAACATTCATATCGCGTTCAATGGAAAGTAATTCCTTTAACCATTTCTGCCTATATTTAAGCCAGTATGGGCCAGGGACATGTTTACGTTCAGCGGTAAGGTCTTCACCATCTTTGGCATATTGATAGCTTACTTTACCTGAGCGCCGTTTGTAGTTACGGAAAGTATTTTTATTTACTGGATCAGTAGTAAATGCTAATAAATCACGATATCTCAGTAATGGAGACATCCATTCCTCACCATTTTTGATCAAGCTTTCCATCGCTTTATCTTTAGTGACAACTGTACAGGTCCAGCAACCAAAACGTGAATTACCACATGATGGAGTGCTATCATCAATGACTAAAGGGCATTCACCTTGAGCAGATGAATCCATATATAAAGTCCAAAGAGGTCGATTATTACCTCCCCATGGAGATTCCCATTCCTCTATATCTTCAGGTGCATAACGGAACGCACCTCTAAGTAATTTCCAAACATCTTCTACATCCCATGTATCGATGGGAGTGTAAATAAAAGCATTGGCTAAGGTCGTATGCCTGGCAAGCCGAGAACCATCGATCTTATGTTTTGCTATAACTTGAGCACGAGAGGCACTTTCACTACTACGTGAGCCTAAAACTACAATAACTTCTTCAAACTGTGACACTTTATCTTTAATAAATTCGCTAACAGGGTTAATTTTCATTCGCTCAGTACACCAGCGGAAACTCCTAGTCGGAGCGGGATACCCTTTACCTAAAAGATTTACCCAAAATGTTTCTTGAGTTTTTGGTGTAACTGCATGTTGAGTAATTGGTAATCCGTCACGTTTGGCCCCAGATTCGATTTGTAACATTGTTTTTTTTATCAAATCTACGACAACAGGAGTCTCAACCAATGTATCTGAGGAAACTACAAATATATCTTTAGTACGCATTTCTGGGGGAAGACCCAATAAGGCTAAATATATAAGAGTGATAACGGCAGAGGAGTCTTTTCCTCCACTATATCCAATAACCCAAGGACGGCTATCTGCGCAATATATACGCTGCACTTCAGATACATATGTTGCTAATGAATTACCAGCAAATTGCTCGGTATTTATATACTCTTCATAATCAGCTAAATCATAAGCTTGTACTAATTTATTCATAATGTTACCAACTGGTTTTCAATTTCTTGTTCTTCAACGGTAAGAGGAAGTAATAAAGCTAATTTTAGTGCATTACAAGTTAACTGAATCGCAGTATTAGATTTGCTTAACTTACCATGTAACATTGCCCTTTTAATAAGCTCAGGATTGCTTTTTTTCCAGTTAAATGTCTTCAATTCTAAGAGTTTTTCTTGCCATTCATCAGGGTACTCTTTTAATAAGGTATTTCCCAATAGCCCCAAAGCTTGTAAGCCAATACCATGAGCATGTACATATTCCTGACGTAGATGTGCTGGTGAAACTTCCTTTTTTGCTGCGAGTTGCCAGTCAGGCATTGCAAGAAATATTTGTTTCCAATATGAGCTCGAGAGTAGCATGCACTCTTGTATATCTTCTTTTTTAGGATGCCGGCCAAGCAAGGCTTTAGTTGCTTGTTTAATGCTACTTAGAGTAAAAAGCTTATTTGATAAAATACTTATGCTTGATTTTTCTAGCTCGGTTAAATCTACAAATGGTTCTATAGACATAGCTAAATATCTAGCCAAATTTGAGCTAGCATCTCTATGGTCATATAGCGTTGAAAGGGATGGACTAGGGCGAATAGCATATTTATTTAAATCGGCAAACATTTGTTGGCTACGCTTGAGCCCTTCGTCGACAAAGAAAAGCACGGGTATATTATCTTGTCCTAATTCAGGTTTTTCTTCTAGGGCATCTTCTATTGCTTTACGTCGATGTTGCCCATCATTGATTAAGATCTGGGCTTCCATTGGAACACGCAATGTTCCCAAATTATTAGAACCAGAATGTTCTTCAAATTGTACGTCAACTGCTATTGAAGCTGTTAAAGCAGAAAAAACATAATCTTTAGGGTTATCGAGTAAGTACTTCACCATTTCTGGTATACGAGCTTTGTTCAATATTCTCTGTGCTCTTAATTCTGGGGGGACTTCACTTTCGTCAAAACTAAAGATTTTGGGGATGATTCGCATAGGGCATGTTGCGATATAAAAAGCTCGCCCTGCTTGAATTCCTCTTACAGCAGGAAAGGAATAACAATATTCGGTATCAAAATTAGCCATTTGCATTTCTCTTTTACGTTAATAGTTACGTAACTACCGTGATTATAACATTTTTTAACGTAATATCGAGAGGTTGGATAGTAAATGTAACGTGATTTTATACGTTAAAATGCAATGCATAATTATCCATTATCCTCCCTCTGACCTAGTTTATTTATTAGTTTACCAATCTGCTATCTCACCAGTTGTTCTTCAATTTTCATCTTCAGGGCATTCAGCCAATCATCTAACAGAAAAATCAGTATCGAATCATTCCAGAACAGCCACATCAGTTTGTTAGCAAACGAGAGTTGCCCAAGCCAAAGATACTCACTAAGTATAATGTCCTCCAGTATCGGGTGTGCTATTGGTATCGGGGAAGCGAATATTAGCCACCAGCTGAGGGTGTCTATTTCGAATCATCAGCTAACTGATAATTTGGTAAAATCATTTAGCTAGTTTTGAAAATGAGGTAATAAGTTCTTATCACGAGAAGGGAAAGCCTCATTGTGATACTAATTACTATATTTGAACTTTCGCAAGATAGGGGGTTGATATGGGGATAAGCATTGTATTTGGTTAAGCTGAATGGTTTAGCCTCTAGATTCAGCAATACGAGTTTGTAACCATTGTTCAACCTCACTCCGTAACCAACGGGAGCTACGTCCTAGTTTGATAGGCTTAGGAAACTCACCATCTTGGATCAGCTTATAAAACCACTTATCCGTTAACCCCGTTAGTTTAGTGATAAATTTCATATCAATGAATTGGTCGTTCAGTAGTGGGATGTCAGTTGTTTGAATAGTCATTGTTTGTTTCTCCGAGTATTAAAAAGGAGAAGGAGCCGTAAAGGGATAATGGGACTGACGGGGCTCCTTCAAACAATAACGGACTGGCGTAATTTTTGACACGCCCTCAAACAGGGGAGCCGATTGGCGGCGGTATCCGTTTCACATCATGCCGTGCCACGGTGTTTACTGAATCACGGACATCATGCTATTCCTGTGGTTAAAGCGAGTTGACTCGCCGTTTACGACCGCCTTTTTGTTTCTCGGGCACCTCACTGTATTGATATACCCGACGTGGTGTCCGCTGGCTCTCTTTCGCGAGGTATTTCAAGACATGCTGCAGACCTTGACGTCCTCTCACGTCATCGTGCGCAATCACACGCTCTCCCTGAACGCGATAGTGTGCTTGAGGGGTACAGTGATACGCATACCCTTCCCCCTCGGTGACCGCTTTCCATATCGCACGGATATCTTGCCAAAAATTCCACACTCGCTGATAACGTTGACCATTAATGTAAAAAACCGCATGAATGTGAAATCGATGCGCTTTCCCATATTCCAATACCCAAGCAAACCCCACGACACCCACAAGTTCGTTTACCTGCTCAATTAAATGGGTCATGTCGGCCGCGATTTGGTGCATATCAACAAACTCAAACGCATCCCCCTCTTTGAGGTAGGCAAAATCAATACGCAACATCATGAGCTTGGAATACGATGCAAACAGTCTGTCCTGGTGTGCCAATAATTGACGTTGTAATGCGTAGTCTGCTTTATGGTTAAATTTCATGATTAAATTCCTCAGTTGATAATTTGTCTCATGAAATAGCAGGCCTATTTAATTTTTGAATGGATGCAAAAAGAAACGCGAGAAAATGTTAGAAAATGCCTTACCCACAAGCGGCGGTGAATGTCGTCGTCTGTCTCCCCTACCAATAAAATCGTCACCGTCACACAATAGGCAGGAAAAATACACCACAGATTCAATAAGCCCTTCACGTGTTGATACCATGGCCTGTCACGCTAATGACAATGCCTGCGTTTTCATGATGGATTTTATGGTGAGGGTTGAACACGGACTGTCGAATGACACAGCAATGGCAATGACGTATTCATGACTGACTGTCAAATATCATGGTGCGTTAATAATATTAACTAACCTAAACGTTTTATTTTTCACCTTAAAGTCGCCTCCCGATTGTTCTGAGTGAACACACGTTTGTCCACTAATTTTCACGAAGAAATTATTGCATTATTATTAAATTAAAATGCAATAAATATGGTATATTTAAAATCATAACATATTGATTAATCGTTAATATAAGCATTATTTAATATCGTGATATCCCGCTGATATTTTACTAATATCTCCCTTGTATCATAGCATTATCTACTTTGAATACTCGGTGAATATTCTGTATATCACAGGAATGCCCGATAAAAGATTCATCGCAATCCACAGTGACATCATGGTGGAAATCCCCCAGTATCATGATATAAGATGAGTCAACGGCACCGCATGCCGTGCATCTAAAAAAGAACCCCATTGAACGTATCGCGATGATAGGGACTCAATGCTGTCATCACGTTAACTCATCAAATCCGTGGAGAAGAACAAGAATGGAAAAATGCCTTGAAGTGAATTCAATACGCGAAGGGGTGTATTTACTTTGGCGATTAAAATACACGGAAGAAGCTCAACAATTTGCGTTTAACACGACAAAAAACACACAGGACATTAATGACCGAATTAATACCTTAATCGACGAAAAATTAACGCAACAAGACGGGGATGCACAAATTATCCGTGATGCTCTGCGTTTTTTACATTTATTTCGACGACGACAAATTGATGAGTCACAATTAACGTGGCTAAAACGCTCCCCTCAAGCCAGCTTATACGTTTGGCTCGGGCTCATTCAAGAACATATTGTTATTCACGGTCATGAACGATTTTTGCCACGCAGGCGGTACGACCGAAAACGGCGAATACGGTTGGCGTATGACCGGTTAGCCAGCGTCATTCCAAATTGTGCCGAGGACACGTATCACGCCGCTTTATCCCTCTTAGATATTTTACCTTACCGTTTAGAGGAAAAAAATCGGTGGGTTTCCCGCCTTCGTCAAGACTATTTTAACCATCATCTCAAATATCAGGCAGATTTTGCTTGGTTAGACAACACCGAAGCCACCCATATCCACTGGGTGATGGACCAATTTGCCCAACATCGCTATCTGCTTCACCCTTTTAGGGGAATTAACTTACCGCTAGACCTGCAATCCCTGGCAGTGCCGTTATTTTATTCACTTTGGGATGAACACCACGATACCAAAGCACTTTTCCTCACGGCACTGCGTAAACGTTATGCCAACATGAAACACCGTCAAAAAGTGGCGGATAAATCCCCTATCAACATTCGAGTTTCAGAAAATAGTAAAAAAACACTGCTCAAATTAGAGAAACAGTTTAACCGAAGCCGTGCAGAGGTCATTGAATACCTCATCGAAAAAGCGTGGGCTGAGCGGAACACGAAAATCTAAAAAAATCTCAGTTATATATTACCTCAATGAATAACCCTTATCTTATTTCTTATCTCGCCATTCAATTCGAATGGCTTTTTTATTTTGAGGTCAATATGAAAAAAATATCGGGCTATGCCCTTATTCGTCGTCATCTGCGGCGCTACCCTCGTTCATTGCGTCAAACGTTATTAAAAGAGCTCAATCAGCTTGTTACCTATCAGCCTGTGATTGGTATCATTGGCAAGACTGGTGTCGGAAAATCCAGTCTGTGTAATGCCTTATTTCGCAGTCAAATTTGTGCTGTCAATGCTGTTGAAGCTTGTACTCGGCAGCCCCAACAGGTCAAATTGCGCTTTGGACAGTACACACTAACGTTAGTTGATTTACCGGGTGTCGGAGAAAGCCAACAACGTGATGAGGAGTATCGTGAACTCTATCGTGAGTGGATACCTAAACTCGATATGGTGCTTTGGGTTCTGAAAGCCGATGATCGCGCATTTTCTATTGAAGAACAGTTTTATCAAACAGTATTCACGGAGTATAACGGAGAGCTACCGGCTATTACTTGGATTTTGAATCAAGTTGATAAGATAGAGCCTGTAGAGCAGTGGCACTGGGCATCCGCACAGCCTTCAAAACAGCAGCAAGCTCATATCACATTGAAACGACATGCTATCGCCAAACAAATGCATATCTCTGCAGATACCATCATTCCTATATCTGTTAAAGGCCGATATCACCTTCCCCAATTGGTGGAGGTGATTATTACTCGTCTCCCAAAGCAGGCTCGCAGTCCCTTAATCCCGCATCTACAAAATGCCTATCAGACCACAACGGTTATCAATCATGCGCGTAGCTCTTTCGGTGATACGGTCGTAGATATCATTGAGCGCGTGATTGATTTCGCACCACTTCCCCAAATTGCTCGGCACGCCCTCAAATCAACAACGCATCATCTTGCTCAAGCAGCGCGTTCTGTCTGGTCATTTTTCTTTAACTAATTCAATTGCATGATTGTCATATTGAGCCATCGATAAACTATTTTACGTTGTCATGATCGAATTTGTCGATCGAACCGATCGGTATTTTTCATTATCCATACGGAAATGATGGCTATACAATCTCTCAGAGATATCAATAAATTTAATTTATTTATAAAAATCAATGCGATAAATCGCAGGGTTTGTCACGTTATTAAGAATTGAGAGCCATCAGTTGTTTGTTGAGCACTCACTTTTTGTTCGTATTAATGAAGTCTTAGAGCCTTTTATCTGAATAGGCAAAATCACTAACTGGAAAATATCATGAAAACAAAACTTATTGTTTCTGCACTTTTTATTTCGGCTTTAACACCGACATTCAGTCACGCTTTTGGTAACTCACACACTTGGACGAGTAACAAAACACAAGGCGTAACCGAGTTTGTCATTCTGGGTCAGGGCCAATCTCAGCTTTATCTGTCTTGTGATGATAAAGGTGATAAACCTATAAGGATTATTTTTACTGATATCAACGGTCATCAAATCAGTATGGACTCAGGGCAATTTTTGGAGATGAAATTTGATGGGAAGGAACTATCTCAAATCAGCGAAAGCGCAAGCCGAGCCGGCTCAAGTCATCTAGCCTCAGCTTGGTATAATTTACGGACAGCTAAACAAGTTACAGTGTCTAGCGATGAAGGGCAGCCCGCGACTTTTACACTCAATGGAGCGGCATCAATTCTTCCTGAATTTGGTGATGATGGTTGTTTTGCTGAATTTTTCCTTTAGTCATATCTCATGACAGCTAATGAGCCATATTGCATCATTTGCCAGATACGGCTATGGCCTTCTTTTCTATTACTCTTCTATTTGCGACCAATATAATGATTGTGAAAAAACAAATTTGTGCACTCTTATTAGGCCTCAGTGCTTTTTCTGTCTATGCTGAACAAGCACCTATCCAACTTAAATCCGGCCCCAGTAATGCAGGGCGTACATACAGTAAAGTGTATATTACTTCGAATGTCGATAGTGTAATTATCAAGAGAATCATCGTTAATCGAGGCAATTGTAAAGATGCAGAGTACCTCCCTTGGAAGCCTATTAGGCTGAATTTTGGCAACACGTATGAACGTATTTTCACGGGTAAACGTGCAGGAACACCGTGTAATATACTCGAAGTGGTTGTTGATACAAACCAAGGTTCATGGACTTTTAAATGAACGTGTTAATATTATTACTTTAATTCTTATCTTTTATGGCCTGCTCATAATGGCAGGCTACCTGAATTTAATTATTCCTCTCGTACACCTACTGTAAAAACAGATTATCCCTCATCTTTCTCAAGCACCATTTTTATTATTCATTATTGTTTTATTACATGGAGTAATCACATGTCTTCCTCTTATCCTGCGCTAGAATCAAATCTATTTATTCATGCAAATGTCGTTCCGCTTTCTGCTCGTTCAAATTTCTGGCAAACCCACTTTGGCACAGTGAAAGGCTTCGCCACGTTTGAAGTGGTAATTTTCACTATCATGGGCCAGTTCTGCGATGAGTACACTGGCGGCTATTGGGATTACTGCATGTTATCCAATGGTGGCGCGTTTATTTATCCTGATTTGGGCCCCGAAAAGCTCACGCTATTCAATATGCATAATGGCAACGAAGCGGAACTAAGCCCAGAAGCGGCTGGCGTTGCCATCTGTTTGATGCTGTACAGCCAGTGGTCATTTAGAACCGAAAGTGAACTACTGGTCGACCGTTTTTACCAACTTCGTGATTACGCCATTCAACATCCTGAGAGTTCGGCTATTTTCCATCTTATCGATTAAATCTAACTTAATTCACTCTTTTAGTTTTACCTATCTTATTTATATTCAAGGAAATTAACTATGACTCGTTTAGCTTCCCGCTTTGGTGCGGCGAATAGCATTCGTCGAGACCGCCCATTAACTATTGAAGAATTGTTCCGTACTGTGCCGAGTGTTTTCTCTGAAGAGAAACACGAATCCAGAAGCGACCGATACACTTACATTCCAACCATTACCTTATTAGATAGTCTTCAAAAGGAAGGCTTTTACCCGTTCTTTGCCTGTCAGACTCGTGTGCGTGATGCGAGTCGTCGAGAGCATACCAAGCATATGTTAAGACTCAGACGACATGACCAAATCACAGGCATACAAGTTCCTGAAATTATTCTTTTAAATAGCCATGATGGATCTAGTAGCTATCAAATGTTGCCGGGATTATTTAGAGCGGTATGTCAGAATGGTTTAGTTTGCGGAGATACCTTTGGTGAAGTGCGTGTGCCGCACAAAGGTGATGTCGTTGGGAAGGTAATTGAAGGGGCTTATGAGGTGCTAGAAACCTTTGATACGGTAGCTGAAAAACGTGAACAAATGCAATCTCTCATGTTACCTCCACCAGCACAGCAAGCCTTAGCGCATGCGGCTTTGACTTATCGCTTTGGTGAGGAACATCAACCGATTACCGAAGAACAAGTGTTGCAGCCTCGCCGTTGGGAGGATAAGAAAGATGACCTTTGGACGATATATCAACGCTTGCAGGAGAATTTAATTAAAGGGGGATTATCGGGTAGAAATGCGAAAGGTAAGCGAGCTCGCACGCGTTCAGTGAATGGCATTGATGGGGATATTAAATTGAATAAGGCATTGTGGGTGATGACTGAAAAGATGTGTGAATATTTTAGGTAGTATGAATTGTTTATAATAACTCAGTGTTATTAATGTATGCTTCAAATATATTGGCACCGAGTTGGATATTGAGTATCAGTGCCAATTCATTTATCGAAAAATTATATACTAATTTTTACGGGGTATCCTAATGCTCTAAGTGCTTTGTTTGTTCTTCCATTTCTAGGTGGAGTATCTTCAGGTCTAGCCCATCCTGCAACTTCAGCAATAGAGTTAATTCCATAATGAGCAAATTTATAATTCTCATCCTTTCCTGCAAGATATATTCGTTCCCACATGTTTTCAGCTTTGCCGCCATATAAAACAAATTCAAGAAGTTCAAAAATATTTTGACCTTTTTGATTGTGTAGGCTCATCAATAATTTAGTATATAAAGGTAAACGTTCATTTCTTGTCAACGTTTTCTTGTTTGGTTCCCCTAGGGATTCTGAACTCATTTTTATCAAATGATCCATTGTCGCATGGGTAGAATGTATAATATTCAGAAGATCATTTTCTTTCAGGCTTTGAATATTACTACGCTGTAAGCTTTGACGTATTAGTGGCGCCTTGACTTGCAAATTATCATTTTCATTTGATGGTGGGACAGGTAAACTTTTCCACCACGACAACATATTTGTTAGTGCAGTCTGAGGATTCTTACTATTCGTTTGGTAGAGTTCCTCATAAGGATAGGTATTATCTTTTTGTTTTACTTTATTATAATAGTACGCATGTAGAAATTGATCTGTTTGCCAAAAAAACGGGGTGTCTTCTGTAATCCAAATAGGCCGATATTCATCAATCTGGTCTGAAATATTTTTAATTATAGATAGTGAACTTTCCCATTCTTTTTGGAAATTATCTTTCAACCTATCTTTCGATTTTTTCTTATAAATAAAGTCAGGCCCTTCCCAAAACGGTATTTTTCTTTTTGATTTTATTTTTTCATCTTCGTTTTCCTTTTGTTTTTTAAGTTCTAAAAGCTTTTCCTGTTCTTTGACTATATTTTCATTTAATTCAAAACATTTATCCAAAGATTCTAGATTATCAAAAAATTCTGTTAATTGTTCTAACATGTCAGAGGCGATGAGGTCACTTTCGGTAAAGAAAACACCAGCTTCTATATTTGAGTACCATGCACGGTCAGTCAGATTTGCTGAACCTATATAAGCACCATATCCTTTCCACCAAATAATTTTGCTGTGTAATGCATCCGGGACTAGTTTACAAAAGATATTATTTTTTGTATTTCTCAGAAGCTTTGTTAGGAAACTGGGAGCAACTGGTACTGTATGGTCATAACGCATCCAGATATCTAATCGATACTTGTTATCTATACAATGTTGCAATAGTTCTGTTCTATCATCACCATATGCAATTGCTGCAACGACACCATCTAGCTCAGTTCCTGAAGGAGGTAATAATGATTTGAAAAATTTCTTATTTAAGCCATTTGCAACTAATTTCATTTTAACTCTTAATTTTTACTTTGAATAAGCTCATACTGCCATATCTTGCTATAAATACCGAGTCTAAATAAATTATGTCTATGAGTGTCTGAATTTTTTCTTATCACATATAAAACTAATGAGTATACATTTAAGTATACAAAAAATTATCTTTAAATTTATATCAAACAAAAACAATGTATTGCCTATAAAAAGCGAGTCCGGCCTTCGCACCATAAGAACATCAAGAGACGTCAACCGACGTCTTTTTTTGTATCTAAAATCCAGTGTTTGCAAGGCTTTCCCTGCATTTTCAGTCAATGCATGTCAACTTAACTCAACCCACATCAAGTACCTACTGTTGGTATATGTGTTGGTATCTCTCGATTCGATAATAGTTTGTACCAACAGAAGGAGATAAATCATGGCTCTTACTGATGCTAAAGTCAGGGCTGCCAAGCCTTTGGATAAATCGTATAAATTGACCGATGGTGATGGTATGCACTTGATGGTACATATCAACGGCTCAAAATATTGGCGTTTACAGTATCGCTTTAGTGGTAAGCAAAAAATGTTGGCTCTGGGTGTTTATCCTGACATCTCGCTTGCAGAAGCCAGAGAGAAAAGAGATGCCACCTCGCCGTTGGGAAGGTAAAAAAGATGATCTTTGGACGGTATACCAACGTTTGCAGGAGAATTTAATCAAAGGCGGATTATCAGGCAGGAATGCAAAAGGTAAGCGAGCTCGCACTCGTTCAGTGAATGGAATTGATGGGGATATCAAATTGAATAAGGCGCTGTGGGTGATGACTGAAAAGATGCATGAACATTTTTCTGGAAGAGAAAGGATTTAATAATGGCAGCACATTATTTTTCATAAAATGATGTGCTTAGTTTGTTATGTGCCTTATTTCAGATTTTTTCCCAGCAATTTTAATTGCCATAACCTAAATAAAATGTGTTAATTAAGTTAAATTAACATATGGGAAAGGAATTATGGCTGATATCATCTATCTTACTCTCAATGGAAACAAACAGGGTCTTATTTCTGCTGGTTGCTCAACTTATGACTCAATAGGAAATCGATACCAACAAAATCATACAGATGAAATTCTGGTGTATTCCACTGACTATGAGCTTTCACGTAGACAGAATGTATCCCATGCTCACTTTGTTTTTGTTAAAGCGGACGATAAAGCCTCCCCGTTATTACTCTCTAGCATAGCTAATAATGAGTTATTTGAATGTGAATTCAAGTATCACCGTATTGATAAAAGCGGTGGATTACTACATTACAAAACTGTCAAGCTAACTAAGGCGTCAGTTGTTAAAATTGGTAATGTGCATCCTGATTCATTAACTGACAATGAAGCATATCCAAAAGAAACTATCTCATTAAAGTATGAAAGTATTACTGCTAACCATCATGCCGCTAGCACTTCTGGCTACAGCATCAGCGATAATATTTAAATGGGGTCATTTGAGTGAGAAATGATCTTTTTACTACTCGGCGGCCAGTTCCTATTATTAGGGACAATGATCCTAAACTTCAAACCGCAATTGCCAATGGACAAGGTGATTATGTGAGAATTTTTATCATGATCAATAATGTATTTATTGGTCATGCAGGACTTATCCTTGGTGAAGGTGAAGATGCATTTTTGTATGATCCTGCGGGTACATATGAAGGGTGTGAGGAAAAAGAGTGTCGAGGTTCAGTACAAAGCTTTAGAGGGTCAGGGGATTTCTTTGAATATCCAGAATTCGATTGGGATAGTTATCTTAAGTTTCATCTAGATGATGGTGAAGATATAGTTTTGATTGAATTTATTGTGCCTCGTAGTCAAATGGAACATATGCGAGATAATGTTCTTTATTACTCTGATACTGCTGATAATTTCTATTGTGCCTCAAATGTCGCTCGAGTTTTGCGTGAAAGTGGTGGAGTATTTAATAATATTCCAGATGAGTTTTTTGCTCCATGGGGGTTAAAAAAACATTTACTCAATATTCAATCACAGAAAGGTGTCGTTCCGCATGTCTTCATCACTATGCCACCACACAGGCCGTTCCAATAAACATTATTCAGCAGTTATTTCTTATATTTCAATTTGTTTAGGTGTTTTGTTTTATTATCTTGAAACAGTCCATCAACTGTTCTTTACGTTATATAAAAAAGGGGGAAACAACGAGTCAATTTCAATTGCTTTTTATGATGCATTAAGTTTAGGTTTGTTGTTTTATGCAGTCGTATTGGCTCCTGTATATTACTACTACCTTAAAGCACACATAAACTTAGCTTATCGTGTATTGTTGTATTTCCTCATACCTAGCATCATTTCTTTAGTTTTCTGGTATTTTTACGTTTTCGTAAAATTTCCCATCGGTTCGTTCTTAATATGGGACTCCGCATACGCTAACTTCAAAACTGTTTTGATAGGGAGCTACTTGCGAGGTTTTACCATTTTTATGACTCTGACTTGCGTGGTTTTTGATCTTGTGATGAATGTGGTCCGCTTAATCATTTATTTATCAAGGAAATAGTACTCATCGGTTGGTGGTATGTATGATGATTTCTAATTGAGTTTATTATGTTAATTTATCATTTTTTATGAATAGGCCAATAATAGCTAATTTAATATTTTAATGTTGGGAAATAGGAATTGAATAAATCTAAATGAGAATATTATTACGCCGAAAAAATAGTTCGGATAGTCATATTTTGGCGTTAATATCTTACGTATCCCTTTGCTTGGGAGTCATTTTTTATTATTTTGAAGGTGTACATCAGCTATTTTTTACGATAATCAAATATGGTTCATTCAATGCGCCTATTTCTTTTGCCTATCATCATGCATTGAGTTTTGGTTTATTGGCTTATGTGATCGCATTGGCTCCTGTATATTACTACTACCTTAAAACACGTATAAATTTGGCTTATCGTGTATTGCTGTATTTCCTTATACCGAGCATAATTTCTTTCGTTTTTTGGTATTTCTATATTTATCTTCGATATTCACCTTCGACATTTATAATATCAAGTTCGGAATATGAAACCTTTAAATACATCTTGATAATTAGCTATTTACAAGGGTTATCCATTTTGATGACAATAGCCTCTGTAACTTCAGATATTACTCTGAACCTGCTCCGTCTCATCGTTCACTTAGCAAAGAAATAGTATTCAAATCGTCGGACAGTGGGCTACATTAATTTTTTGCTTTGCTTAAAAATTTATTTAGTCCATAAAGTGATGAGTATACATTTAAGTATACAAAAATTTTTCTATTAATTTATTTCAAATAAAAACAATGCATTGCATATCCGGCCTTCGCACTATCTTGACGTATGCTAACGTCTCAAATCATCCATAAAATAAAAAATATCTAAAAAAAATTAATGACAACTTTATCCAGTGGCATCTTATAACGTCTCTTGTGCCCATCCCCAAAAGGGGCCAAATAAGGGGCACTTCAATTCGATTGTTATAGGTGCCCCCTCAATGCCACTCAACGTTAAGCAAATAGAGGTTTTAAAGCCCAAACGCATGGCGATAGCGGAGAGCTTTATCTTAGGCTGCTTAACTGCTGTAGATGAGCCTTTAAGCTAGATTTTATGGCTTTCCCTACCTCCAGCAACGCGTACAGCCACAAAATGCCTCTGTTCTTAGATAATAACCCTGCCTGACATATGCCAAGCCCTACAAAGGGCTGTAGGTTTTCACTCTTACCATTCTTGATTCAGCCTTTAAACGTGAATTAAATTGGTGTACTTAACCTAAATTCAGGTAATATGAACAATTAATAGTTAAAGGCCAACGATTACAGGAGAGAGTATGGCATATCCGACGTATTTAGTGTTAAAAGGTAAAAGCCAAGGTTTGATTTCGGCAGGGTGCTCATCTCAGGATTCAATCGGTAATCGTTATCAGGTCGGCCATGAAGACGAAATTCAGATAATCGGCTTAAATAGTGGTTCCTTTCGCGAGCAGAATGCTTCATATAAACCCGTCGTATTTACTAAGCCGATTGATAAATCATCTCCCTTACTTTCAGTGGCTTTGGATAGTAATGAAGTTTTAGAAGCAAAATTTATGTTTTACCGAACAAGTCAAGCTGGTCAACTTGAAAGATATTATGAAATCAAACTTACTGGTGTTTCCTTGATTGAGATTTCCGACATATTTCCTGATTCAATAAAAGATAATGAATCCATGCCATATCAACGGGTTCAAATGAAATACGAATCTATATCAAGAAGTCATTTAATGGCGAATACATCAAGCTATAGTATCAATAGTGAGATGGTTAAGTAGCACTTCTCTTTTTATGTAAGGTATTAATTTGGTACGAAAATATATGATGTTTAGCATGAATTTTCGTACCATTGAGTGACTGACCTCATTTAATAAATTTATTTTTTACATAATGCTTTATCTATTGTGTATGTGGTTACCATTGTTGATGATTTATCTGTACATCTAATGTAACCTTTAGATAAAAGGTTGCTTTTCATGCCTATAAAAATAATCAAGCTTATTAATAACCCTATTATTGCTATAAATAAAAGATATTTGAATATTTGGTTGTTTAATTTTATTTCACTTGATGATTTTGCAGCTCGGTAAAAAATAAACGATAAATATAAGGTAAATGGAGAGAAAAAAATTAAGGATGTAAAATATAGAGACAAAGTTATTTTTTCCTCTAAACTTAAATATTGGATGTATGTAGATAAGGAAATAAACACACTTAATAGCGAAATGACAAGAAAAAACAATGAATTAAGTTTATTTTTTGTATTGTTATCCATGGCTAAGGGCCTTCCAGTTATTAAATATAGGTTGAGGACTTCTTGTTTCAGCTTTAGCGCGGCGGTGAAATTTTAGGTCTCTTATTATAGATTCACTGATTCCTAGTTCACTATCAAGCCAATACAAAATACCAACAACTACAAAACCTATAAAAAAGACACCTAAAGTCACTAATATAATACTTGTTCCGCCAGTTAATGCAGCAGTTACTAAGCCACCTGTAACTGCTGTTGTTATTTGTGCGCCAATAGCCAATTTTGCCATATCCATAGTTATGTTTACGAAAAAATTAACTAGTGTGTATTCATCCCTAAATATTAGTTCTACAACTCGATAAGCTGCTGAGAATACAATGGAAAAACGAGCAGCTCCCACAGATACATTATTCACCCCTTGAGTTCCTACGCCCATGTATAAAATTCGAGGATTGTTTGCTAAATATCGAGTTCCGTCCAAGAACGTTCTAATTCCCGCATGACCAGATAGACGGATATAAGTATTCCCATTGGGGCCTATATATTCTGTTGCTATGATATTGAAGTTACGAAACTCGTTAACAATTCTTTCTACTCTGTATGCTTCGTAAATATTTCCTGAGAATGAAGACATTATATCGCCAATACCAAATAGTGTTTCTTTGGGATCTTTGAAAGGCGTCGGAGTCGATAAGTTTTTTAAAATATAATCTGCTTCTTCAATTGTAGCTACTGCGGCAACATTATCATCGTCTTTTTCATTATTCAGGATCCCCCTAATTTTTGTGAGATTTGCTTGGTAGTAAAGCTCATCATAGTTAGGTACCTCTTCGAAGCTAAATTTCGCGTCCGCATCAATGAGTGTTTTTGATACGGGATCATATTTATACGCCATGTTAATTCCCTTTCTAAAATTTAGCTTAGGTTAAGTTTATGAGAAGTGTTGATAGTATTCAATGAAAATATAAATGAGATTATGGATCCTAATAGATAACCCAGTCTGACACATGAAAAGCCCTGATTACACTACTGAGGTAATAGGGCTATAATCTATGATATTCAATAGGCTGCCTTCATTTTTCATTGGCTTATTGCAGAGGGATAGTTAATTTGATCGCCAAATCAGGGACGATATTAGGGAAATGTGAATTCCCCTAGTTTCCCTATAAACTAACAAAACCTAAATTGTCTAAATCCTTTTCACCTAAGATTTACTCTTCTTCACCCTCTTGTAATTAAGCCACTTTGTTTGAGTTGAATAGAAAGCTCTACAAGAGGCTGTCTTAAATCAACTTCTAATTTTGACGTGTTCTAAATTATCCATTGGTCAGAGAGAATGGCTGGGTTGTTTAAAATCATTTTTCCAGTAGTTGTTCGCTGGCAAGTTTGCTAGTCGTTAGCGGTTGGGGATTATCACCCACACGCCAGATAGCATGATTAATCGGCATCGTCTGTTCCTTAGTTTAATGCTGCGTCGGTGAGCGCATCTGCTAGGTGGAACTGGGTTTGTTGGGCGGATTGCAGTCTAGATTTGAGGTGTTCACATAGCAATGTCAAATTGCGCACTTTCTCAACTATATTTAATTGTTCGTTATAAGAAGGTAAGGCAACCAGTAAGGAAGAAACTTGTATTCTTGATACGTTTTTCATAGAAGAGCTCGTTCCACCAGCAACTTCAGAGTAATAAGTTCGAGAATACTTAGAGTTATTGACTAAATTAATATAGTTAGCATCGACTAATTTAGAGAATTGAAACCTAATGATTTTATCACTAAGCATTAAATGGTTCGGTGGAGAGTCAGGAACTACGACAGAACGAGCTACAAGGTCGGCAGTATTTGCTCTTGAAATTAAAAAATCCCTTGCTTTGACTTCATATTCTATTTTAGGTTCTAAATGTTTTGGAAGAGCTTTATTTTCATTAGGATTGAATTCACTCCATGTGACGGAACTAATTTTCAACACTCCCCAATTGTCATCAACTCTTGGTGAAACCTCGCATTGAGGGCTCCAGCCAGCTTCTGAATTATGGGCTAGATTTCCTAAGCGACACCACTCCCACCCCTGCGGTAGCTCAAAAGGTTTTTCTTCATCACTAATCGGCGGCAATGGCTTCTGTTTTTTAATTTTTCCTTGTTTCACCAGTCGCGCTTTTTCTTGTTCAATACGTTTTAGCAGTTCAGATGCAGGTTCGTCATTAGGATCCTGAGGTACCAGCTTACCCATAACAGCCAGTTGCAGAATGGTTTGCTTTAGCGCATCTATGCTCGCTTCAGTGGTAAATAGCGTGTCGAAATGCTGATTGATTCGTGACCAGTTTTCAGCGAGTTCTTTTTCGTTTTGGCTATCAGTAAGCGTCGCTAACAGGGTTTCAACTAGTTGCTGATGCGCTTCTAGACTCGTTAGTGATTGTTGTTCCAGTTGATCGCAGAGGGACATTAGTTCCGAGAATGTTTCTACTATTCTTGCTTGTTCAGTCTTTGGTGGAAACGGAATAGGGTAGTTCTCAAAGAAACTTCGTGGTACACGTTTTTGACCCGCTGAACCAGTCATTTGTAATTCACCAATAGTTAAATAATGAGGTGCTTTTATATTAAGTAGAATATATTGAAGATTTAGTTCAGAACTTAATGGGCGAGCAACATGTAATTCTGTTGTACCCACACCCACTCCATTTTTTAAGCCCTCAAAAATGACAGCCTTACTATTTTCAAAGCAAGGTGTTATTTTAGCCAAAGCGATATCTCCGTCCGCAAAATGCGTATAGCCTTTCTTTACTTCTCCCCATTTCTTTATTTCTTGGTCATGTGTACCATCAAATCGTGTAGAAATACAAGGCATTGGGACAAAAGAGATTTCTTGCTCATCATTTGTTACTTCTATTTTGGGGTTAATTAATGCAATCTCATTTAATGAAGTCCACTCCCACCCCTCCGGCAACTCAAACGGTTTTTCATCTTCACTAATTTCTGGCAGCGGCTTCTGTTTTTTAATTTTACCTTGCTTCACCAGCTCCGCTTTCTCAGCTGCAATACGCTTTAACAACTCAGAAGCAGGTTCATCATTTGGGTCTTGCGGTACTAATTTGCCACGCACGGCGAGTTCTAAGATCAGCTCACGCAGTTTCTTAATACCATAAAGATCAATTTTACCGCTGCTGCCACGTCCTGCGGTGGAGCGAGTTTGTAGCGCAGAAGACCAAATATCGATATGGTCGGTAATCAGTTTCTCAACGGTCATCAGTTTGTTTCCTTATTGCCAGTCAATGCGGTACCGAGGATATCGCGTAACTGATGACGCAGTTTACTGATTTCAGCTTGTTGTGCTTGGTACTGCGCCAGTAATTCGTTGGGATCGTGGCTGATCGTTTCACCTTGATACGGGTTTTTGATATCGAGGTTAAAATTACGGGCAATGATTTCATCAATGCTGACTTTCCACGCTTGATTGTTTTCTTCACGGCTGGCAAAGCCATCGGCTTCATTGCCCCACCAGTCGATTTCTGTTTGGAATTCTTCAAACTTCATCGGTTTGGTTTTGCTATAGTTTTTAACTCCCTCAGGGTAGGGGTGCTCGTAGAACCAGATTTCTTTGGTTGGCTGGCCTTTGGTGAAGAAGAGAATATTGGTTTTGATCCCGGTATATGGGTTAAATACGCCATTTGGCAAACGAACAATGGTGTGTAAATTGCACTCTTCGGTCAGCAGTTTTTTGATTTTGGTTTTGACGCCTTCACCAAACAGTGTGCCATCTGGCAGAACTACGGCTGCACGGCCTTTATCGGACAGCACTTCAATGATCAATTGCAGGAATAGGTCAGCGGTTTCGCGGGTCTGCATTTCTGCTGGGAAGTTTTTCTCGATCCCATCTTCTTCAGTGCCGCCAAATGGCGGGTTGGTAATAATGACGTCGAATTGCTCATCCCAAGCGGATAGAGGCTTGTTTAATGTATTGTCATGACGAATTTGTACCGGAACTTCAATACCATGCAGTAGCATATTCGTAGTGCACAGCAAATGTGGGAGCTGTTTTTTTTCAACACCAAAGATCTGCTGTTGTAGCGTTTTATGATCTTCAGTTGTCTTAACATAATGTTCTTTCACATGGTCGAACGCACAGGCAAGGAAGCCGCCAGTACCACACGCTGGGTCCATAATCGACTCACCCAATCTCGGGTCAATACGGTTGACCATAAAGCGAGTGACCGCACGTGGAGTATAGAACTCACCTGCGTTACCTGCGCTTTGTAAGTCGCGTAGAATTTGTTCATAGATATCACCGAATAAGTGGCGTTCGGTGCTGTTGCTGAAGTCGATTTCATTCAGCTTATTGATGACTTGGCGTAAGAGCGTACCATTTTTCATGTAGTTATAGGCATCGCTAAACGCTTGTTTCACCACAAAGCCCCGTGGGTTTTTATCGATAGGCGCGGTCAGGTTTTTTAAAGCAGGGAATAAATCGTCATTAACGAATTCGAGCAGTTCATCCCCTGTGATTCCCTCGCTGTTTGCCGCCCAAGTACGCCACAAGTAACGCGAGTTAATAGGGAGTTGGTAGTCGTCTTGCTCGAGTTCAAGCTCTTCTTCCTGAGTATCAAATATTTTCAGAAATAATAGCCAAGACAGTTGCCCAAGGCGTTGAGCATCACCGTCTACACCTGCATCTTTGCGCATGATGTCTTGTAAGGATTTAATGACTGAGCTAATCGACATGTTTGTATTCCATTGGTAAAAATGAAGCCACCGGGAGCGGGTGGCTCACGGTGGTAAAATAATATGGGTTATTAGGCCTGGCGAGGTGGTAACTGATAAATTTGGTCTTCCAGTTCATTGACGGCTTGCTCGTATGCTTGTTTATTTCCAAAACTACTTTTGATGATTTCTAGCGGACGGCCTAGGCTGTCGAACGGTTTTAGTTTTAGCACCTGAATATCTTCGATTTCCTGCACGCCTTCATCCGCGTATTTATCCAGCAAGGTATTGAGTACATGCTGTGCAGGTTCTGAATATTTGGTGAAGTAATTACGTTTACGCACGTTGTCAGCCCGTTCTTTACGCGTCAGGGGCGGTTGACCATAAACCACATGACAAAGGAGATCGAATGGGTCAAGGTCTTTACCCACTTCTTCTGCTAATACTTCCCAAAGCACGCCGAGTTGCTGGAGCTCATCAATAATAACCTGTTTGCGTTCGGCAGAGTGCCATTTTCGAATGAAGTTATCAAGAGAGGCAAAGTCTTTATCTTTGAGTAGCGTTTTACGGGTGTAGTCCTGAAAGGATTCGGTGACTAATTTGCCATCGGCATCGTAATATTGGACGCGTTTTGCTAGCACCTTTACGGTGACGCCGTTGACATGATATTTACGGATTTTGTTTTCGTCATTTTCATCAAAAGCACCGCTGGCACTTTCTGATGTGGCGCCATAGTGAGCAGGTGGTTCTTCTGCACCCGTAAATGCATCGCATTCTAGCGTTCCATTTTCTGGAACTTCACTTTCCAATACATCATTGAAATCCGACTCTGGATCGGAAATATCTTTAGGTGTTGTGCGGATCACTTTTTCAGGCACGCCATCAAAGCGCTCGTCTGCAAACAATTCGGTGGCTTTTTTGAAATCGAGAATGGTGAACCAGAGTTTATCGAACTTCTCGTTAATACGTGTTCCACGCCCGATGATCTGCTTAAATTTGGTCATGGATTGAATGTTTTGATCTAGCACGACCAGTTTGCAGGTCTGCGCATCCACACCCGTACTCATCAGTTCTGAGGTGGTTGCAATCACTGGGTAAGGCTTTTTCGGGTTGATGAAATTATCGAGTTGCGCCTTACCGATGTCGTCATCGCCAGTGATTTTCATCACGTATTTTTCATTTATTCGCACTTGTTCTGGGTTTAGGTTTACCAACGCACGGCGCATACGTTCAGCGTGGTCAACATCGTTACAAAAAACGATGGTTTTATCCATAGGATTAGTGCGTTTTAGGTAGTCAGTGATGGTTTGTGCGACCAATTGGGTACGCTCATCAATCACCATAGTGCGGTCAAAGTCTTTTTGGTTATAAATTCGGTCATCAATCAGTTGGCCTTGTTTATCAACTTGGCCTTTAGTGGGGCGCCAACCTTGTAAGTCGACATCGATATCGACTCGAACGACTTTGTATGGTGCAAGGAAACCGTCTTCAATACCTTCTTTAAGTGAATAAGTATAAACGGGGTCGCCAAAGTAATCAGTGCTGGAAACGTCATCGGTTTCTTTTGGTGTTGCAGTTAAGCCAATTTGGGTCGCACTGCTGAAGTATTCAAGAATTTCTCGCCATGCGCTGTTTTCCGATGCACTACCGCGGTGGCACTCGTCGATAACAATCAAATCAAAGAAATCGGGAGCAACTTGCTTAAAGGCTTTTTGGTGTTCTTCTGGGCCTGTAATTGCTTGGTAGAGTGCCAATTGAATTTCATAAGCTGGGTCAATTGTTCTACCTGTCACCTTTGCCATTGCGCTGCCAAAAGGTTGGAAGTCGTTATTTTTAGTTTGGTCGACAAGGATATTGCGGTCTGCAAGAAACAGAATGCGTTTTTTATTTTTAGCTTTCCATAAGCGCCAAATAATTTGAAATGCGGTATAGGTTTTGCCAGTACCCGTCGCCATTACGAGTAATACACGTTTTTGCCCAGCAGAAACGGCTTCTACAGTTTTATTAATGGCTTGTAGCTGGTAATAACGAGGGGATTTGCCGCTACTGTCATCGTAATAGTCTTGGCTGATGACAGGCAATTGTTCAGCGGTAAAACCTTTCCAAATACAGTATTTAGTCCAAAGCTGTTCAGGTGTTGGAAAATCGTCGAGTGTAATTTCGGATTCAAGCTGCGCAGGATTTGTTTTGTCGTGGAAGATAAAACCATCACCATTAGAAGCGAAGATAAAAGGAACGTCGAGCAGGCGTGCGTAATCTAGCCCTTGCTGCATCCCTTTTCCCATCTCGTGCTTATTCGCTTTAGCTTCTATGACTGCAAGTGGTAACCCCGGCTTATGGTAGAGCACTATGTCGGCTGATTTCACTGTCAACCGTGCTGCTAGCTTACCACGCACAACGACTTTACCATCGCGAAGTTTGACTTCTTGGCGGATCTGCGACATCAAGTTCCAACCCGCATCTTTAATTGCAGGGAGGATAAATTTAGTGATGATGTCTGTTTCAGTCAGATGAGTTTTATTCATACCAGCCATAGCAGCTCTCTCAACAAAATTGGGATTAGTGCTTAATTATACACAGAATATAGGGGTGAGTTAGGTTATAAAATGAATAGCATTATAATTATTAAAATCCATTAATATTTAAATTGTTTATATGCAAATCACTCTTCTATTTTAAGCCGATGTTCCTCTGTAACATTCTTCGCAGCAATACACAAAATGGCAGTTCGGGCAACATTTTTGATTGAGTTTGAAGTAGTCACGACACTGCACACAAAATCAATCAGTGACTTTTGAAATTGGGGATACCGAATGAAATTACTGACTAAGTTTATCTGATGGCAAACTCTTTTGAGGAGAATCGCCTATAAATAACCATTTGTTATGCCTTTCCATCTGTAGCTACTTTATCAATCGTATTATGGCGGATATTCAGGTAGTCAAATTTATTATTAAGTCGCTACAATTTAGAGCCAAACTATTGAGCTCTAACATAGATTATTTAAGGCTTTCTTCTTAGTATGTAAATTAAACACTTTTGTTGGATGACACCACACACCTTAAGAAAAGAGATAACTAAAATGCCAGCTGCTAAACGTCCTATTTTTAATTTAGAGCTTGATTTACTTCGCACTTTTATTGCGGTTGTTGATGGTGCAACTTTTGCCGCCGCCGCAGAATCTGTTTGCCGAACGCAATCAGCGGTGAGTCAACAAATGCAACGGCTGGAGTCACTCATTGGCAAGGAGTTATTTGTCCGGCAGGGCAGAAATAAAGCATTGACGGACTCTGGTACACAACTATTGAGCTATGCCCGCCGTATTTTACGTCTTAATGATGAGGCATGTTTATCACTAGTTTATGAAGAAATTGACGGAGTATTAAAAATTGGTTCGCCAGATGACACCGCGAATACAATATTGCCTGATTTATTAGCCAGATTTTCAGGAGCTTATCCAAATTTAATCATGGATATTATTGTCAAACGCAGCCCATTTCTTATGTCAATGTTAGAGGATAATGAACTCGATTTGGCGATCTCAACCGAGGAGCATGTTGGCTACCCTAAAATTGTCTTACGTGTTTCCCCTTCACTATGGTATTGCGGGAAACATTTTAGTTTTAACTTAGAGCAGCCGCTGCCATTAGTTGTGTTAGATGAGCCGAGTACTTATCGCGAGATGATGATCAATCACCTCGAACAACAGCAAATACCTTGGCGCATTGCTTATATGGCGACAACACTATCTGGAGCACGCGCTGCGGTTAGGGCGGGATTGGGTATTATGGCTCGCTCAATTGAGCTTTCAGGGGAGGACTTGCGCATACTCGGTGAGGATGAAGGGCTACCAGTACTTCCGGCAATTCGATATAACCTGTATCTCAACTCAAAAAGCCCAACCAAAGCCGCACAAATTCTTTTTAACTCATTAAAAAATGAACAAACAGCCGTTATCTCCCATAACAACTAAAATTAGGAATAATTATGACCCATTTTCACGGTATTTTTCCTTATCTTGTTTCACCAGTCGATCAAACTAAAGGTACTGTTCTTGAATCATCTCTTCGTCACCTAATTGAGCACCTCATTTCGAGCGGAGTTCACGGATTGAGCCCATTAGGGAGCACTGGTGAATACGCATATTTGTCTCAGGAATTACGAAATGAGGTGGTTCGCATTACAGTTGATCAAGCTGCGGGGCGAGTACCTGTATTAGCGGGGGTTGCCAGTTTCTCAACGTCAGATGCATGTTTTCAAGCGGAACAGTATGCCAATTTAGGTGTGGATGGCATGGTGCTGATATCGCAAAAAATGTACCCTCTGAGTGATAAAGCCCAATTGGGTTATTTCCAAACAATAGCGGAGTCTTTTCCTGAAAAATCCATGACGGTCTATACCAACCCTGGTTTGCTGGGGGATGTACTGCCTATTTCTCTTTTGAATGAATTAAGCTATATCCCTAATATCGAATATGTTAAAGATGCATCGAGTAATACTGGAAGGTTATTAACGATGCTCAACACCTTCGGTGAGCGGGTTAAAATTTTTAGTGCCTCAGCTCATATTCCTTTATTAGTCATTAAATTAGGTGGTGTGGGCTGGATGGCGGGTCCTGCCTGTGTGTTGCCAAAACAGTGTGTTGAACTGTATGAGTTGGCCACTAGAGGGGATTGGGATACAGCGTTAGCAAAACAGAAAGAAATGTGGCAAATCAACGAAGCTTTTACGCAATATGCATTAGCGTCATGTATTAAAGCATCTTTAAACATTCAAGGGTTTAATGTTGGTGACCCGATCCTTCCACAAGAACCTCTCAATGATGTTGCTATTGCTCATTTACAGCAAATTATTGCTCAGTTAAATGAATAATAAGAGGAAGGAAAAATAGAAGCCCATTCAGTGTGGGCTTCTATTCGTTAGTCGGTCTTATTAAAGACCAACACGCAATAGCTGTGTGATAGTCGATATAGTTTTCGCTTCAAAAGATAATACACTTTTAGCAAGCTGCGCAGCTTGTTCATTTTTCATTACCAGCCCTGCATTGTCATAGAATTTGCTCACAATATCCCCCAAAGACATTGGATTTTGTGGGTTACCGTATTGGATATCTAATCGTTCCGTTATTGTCTCACCATGGGTTAATGTGACAAAAATTAGGCCGGGAAAATAGGTTGGGAAAGGAATTTCATTTTCAGTGGGATAACGATAGCTGACTTTTTTCGCGAGGTTTTGGATATCTGCTCGCTGTAAATTTTCGGGAGAGAGCAAACTTAATGTTAATTTGTCTTCGATAAAACCAGCGGCAAACAACCACGGGAGGCTAAATTTCGCTGCATAGGCACTCTGAGGTGCCCATTTTTGTTCTGGTGGCTCACAAATTAAGGCCGCTGCAACGGGATCGACAACGCATTCTACTTTTGCAATTTGATCGAGGGTTATTCCTCGTTGTAATAATCGTCTCCCACAATCGACGGTGGCATGAGCAAAATGGCAAACAGGGTAGGGCTTAATGGAAACATTCATGAATTGCCAAACATTACCTAAGTCTTGGGCGACTTGCTCTGGATGTGCCTTTTCACGGAGACCATGTGTTTGGTATAGACTATAGCGTCCTTCAAAAATAGTTTCTGGCCCTGTCATTCCGCCTTTAGCTAAACATGCTGCAATAATGCCTGATTGCGCAGCCCATCCCGCATGAAAACATTTTGCTGACGAGCTATTGGTTAGGTATTCAGCAACACCACTGGCTTGGCTTCCTGTTAGGCCTAGAGCGTTAACTGTTTGTTCCCGAGTTAATTTGAGTAATGAAGCTGCACAAGCCGTCGCACCAAAAATACCCGCTATAGCTGTAGAGTGGAAGCCGCGTAGGTGAAACCCGCTATGACTTGCTAATCCCACTCTGGCTGCGACTTCCCAGCCAATAATCCATGCAGTAAGGATCTCTTTTGTTGTCGCCTGTAAATGTTCACCGAGTGCAAAGGCTATAGGAGTAAGTACGGCACTACCGTGAGTGATTGAGTCGGTGTGTGTATCATCAAAATCTAATACATGCGCAGAAATACCATTTGCTAAAGCGGCGGTGGTAGTTGAAACGGTTTGGTTACTTCCCCAAATTGGAATTTTTCCTTGATGATCAGGTAAATAAGCGACTCCCTTACGGCATTGTGTTGCGCTTTGTTGGAGGCTTCCGGCAAGTGCAACGCCTAATGTATCGAGTAAATGATATTTGGCGCGTTCAATAACTTGCGGTGGAATATCAGAAAATGATAGGGATGTGATAAATTGGCTTAGCTGTTGGCTTAATGTCATAGATACCTCTGGTGAATGAAAAAGCCAGCACTTGACTGGCTTTAAGAAAGTAGAGATTTAAACTTTGCTAAAATGAATTAGTCATTAAGCCAACCGGATGCTTTGGTTTGTTCTATTACTCGAGTGACTTGTTCAGGTGCATTCCCTACATAGGTCGTTGGGTCTAATAGGGCATCAAGTTCTTCTTGCGTTATATGGTCACGAATGCGCGTGTCACGGTTAATGGCCTCAATAAAGGTGATGCCTTCTTCTTGGCCAGACATAGAAGCTTCATAAACAATTTCATGGGCAGTTTGTTTACCCGCTTTGTCTGACAGCGCAAACATGACGCGCTCAGCAAGCATAAATCCACCTAAAATATCTAAATTTTGGCGCATCTTATCGGTATGTACGTTTAATCCCCCTAATACAGTTTTCATGTTATCGAAGATCACCGAAAGCATCAGGCACATTTCTGGCATCACTTTCCATTCCATCTTCCAAATCGCACCATCTCTTTCGTGTTGGTGTTTCATCATGTCGGTAAGCACAGAAAGGTTAGCTTTCAATGTATTACTGACACAGGCCGCATTTTCGACAATGGCAGGGTTACGCTTGTGTGGCATCGTTGAGGAGCCAACTTGACCTTTACTAAAAGGCTCTGAAAGTTCATCAATTTCATTGTGGGCTAATAATAAAATTTCATTGGCAATTTTCCCTAATGTGCCACTAATTAAACCGATCAGCATGCCATATTCACTAAATCGGTCACGAGCCGGCTGCCAAGAAATCTCAGGGGTGCCTAAACCGAGTCGATTTAATACACGAACTTCAAGCTCATCTGCTTTGTCGCTCAATGAGGCCTTAGTTCCAACAGCGCCAACAACGCTACCAACGAATAAGCGAGGTTCGATTTCTTTTAACCGTTGATAATGGCGTGCTAATTCCGTTAACCAAATAGCAGTTTTGTGGCCAAAAGTAATCGGTAGGGCTTGTAAGGCTAAGGTTCGTCCAGGCATTGGTGTATTGCGATGTTTTTCGCTTAACGATAATAGAGAACGCCCTAATATTTTGATATCACGTAAAAAAATGTTATGAGCCTCTTTTAGTTGAAGCACTAAGCCTGTGTCCATAACATCTTGTGTCGTGGGCCCAAAATGGACATATTCACCAAAATGTTCAGGGCAAGCATGCTCTAAACCACGAATGGTTGGAACAAGTGGATGACGAGTTAAACGCACTTGCTCTAAGATGAAATCCATATCTAACTTTTCAAGTTTTGCCGTATCAGCAATGACCTCTGCGGCTTGCTTTGGAATTAAACCTAATTCAGCTTGTTCAATCGCTAATGCAGCTTCGTAATCAAGCCAATTTTGCATTCTGACCTTATCAGAAAAAATAGCGCGCATTTCTTCTGTAGACCATAAGTTTTTTAATAATACAGAATCAAAAACACTGGTACCCATAATATTCCCCTGTATAAGAATAATATTGAAAATTAAAAGGTGGTTATTTGTTAGAGAGTTGCTTTATTTATGCAATAAAAAATAAAAATAAACACCTTAATAAGATTAATGTTAATAAAAGACTTTCTTATGTATTTATTTTTCCATTTAAATCAATTTGTTATATTTTAATTTATTGTTTATTACATATCGATTTTAATTCTTAATTTTCTCTTAAGTTTTCATTAATTTAATTAATGCTCATTTATATGATGAAGATCATCTTTTTAAATAAGTCATGTTTTAAAAGGAAAGTAATTTGATATACATAATATGAAATCGAACTTTTAAAAATAAATAACCTTCCTTTTAATTACTAGGGAATCTATTTCTATATTTGGAGAAATAAACAATGACATTAAATAAATATACAAAATTAATACATAGTGGACGACAACCTATTACAACATCAGGACCAATTAATCCGCCAGTAATGAGAGCGAGTACTATTGTTTTTGATTCAATTAAAAGCTGGCGTGATGTCCGCGATCGCCGCGCAACGGAACGTGTTTTAAGTTACGGTGCGCGAGGTACAGAAACCGCATTTGCACTCGAAAGCCTGGTGACTGAATTAGAAGGGGGCTATAGAGCGCAATTATTTCCTACGGGTCTAGCCGCGATTGCAGTCACTATTATGGGCTATGCACACAGTGGTGGGCACGTATTGTTTGCAGATTCTGTTTATGAACCTGTACGTAAAATAGCCGATGCTTTTTTAAAACCAAATAACATCGCCTACAGCTTCTTTAAAACAGATGCTTCAGATTTTGAGCAAAAAATTCAAAGTAATACACAACTTATTTTTGTTGAATCCCCAGGTTCATTACTTTATGAAATGTTGGATTTACCCGAAATATGCCGTATTGCACATGAAAGAAATATCCCAGTGGGTGTTGACAACACTTGGGGTTCAGCATGGCTATATAACCCGTTGGAATTAGGCGCAGATGTCTCTGTGATTGCAGCGACAAAATACCTTTGTGGGCACTCTGATGTGATGATGGGAATTATGGTTGCGACAGAAAAAGCGTGGAAACAAATTGGCGCTTTGCCAGAAGCTTTAGGTCAAGCCAGTAGCCCCGATGATGCTGCCTTAGTTTTACGAGGGATGCGTACTTTAGGGCAGCGATTAGCTGCGCATGGCAAAGCTGCACTAGCGATTTCGCAATGGCTGGAAACGCGTTCTGAAGTGGAAAAAGTCTGGTTCCCTGAATTGCCATCTCATCCACGCCATGATTTATGGAAGCGTGACTGCAAAGGTAGTAATGGCTTATTAACCATTGAATTCAAAAAACAATATACCGCGAAGCAAACAGAAAACTTTATTGATGCTCTAGCCCTGTTTGGTATCGGCGCATCGTGGGGTGGGTTCGAAAGCCTCGCACTACCCGCTAACGTAGTCGGCGCAAGAACAGCATCAGATTGGAGCGAAGGTCATGGGCCTTTTGTTCGTTTACATATTGGCTTGGAGTCTGTGGATGATTTGATAGCGGATATTACACAAGCATTTTCAACATTAAATCAATAACAATAAAGCTGCACCAATACTGGGGAATTCTTCTATGACAGGTTTAATCATTGCCGCGCTAGTTACAGCGCTGGTTGTTTACCTGCTGGCTCGGGGTTATAAACCTCAGCCAGTCTTGTTGCTAGGGGGCTTACTTTTGTTGCTCCTAACCGCATCTTTAGATCTTAATTCATTGTTACCAGAAAATAAAACCACGCATTTTAAGTACTTTGATATCTTCCAAATTTTTACTGATATCATGAGCTCTCGATTAGCTGGCTTAGGGTTAACATTAATGGCGATTGCTGGATTCTCCCGTTATATGGAGCATGTGGGAGCTAGTCGCGCATTATTTGCTATTTTTGAAAAGCCGCTAAAGACCATTAAATCACCTTATTTGCTATTAGTGATTTCATTTCTAGTGACGCAAGTTCTGGTGATTTTCATTCCAAGCCATGCAGGGTTGGGGATGTTATTAATGGTGACAATGTACCCTATATTAATTCGTTCGGGAATCAGTCCACTCTCTGCTTTAGCGGTTATCGGTTGTTGCCAGTTTATCGACCATGGACCCGGTTCTGGTAATGTCATTATGGCAGCGAAAACCGCGGATATTGAACCCGCTGTTTACTTTGTTCAACACCAATTACCCGTAACTATCCCTATTATTATTGCAGTGGCAATCACCCATTTCTTTGTTCAGCGTTGGTGGGATAAGCGTGAAGGGTTTGTTTTTGACTTGAGCAAAATTGATACTATTAAAGAAGATGGCGGTAATAAAGTCCCATTGTCTTATGCGTTGTTACCAGTTATTCCATTGATCCTAATTATCGGGTTTAGCCCATTATTACACCCATATATTAAGTTGGAAGTTACCACCGCGATGATTATCAGTACCGTCATTGCACTGATTTTTGAATACGTCCGTTTACGTGATGCGAAAGCCGTCATGGACAGCTTTATGTTGTTCTTTGAAGGAATGGGGAAACAGTTTGTTTTAGTCGTTTCTTTGATTGTTTCAGGGGAGTTTTTCGCAAATGGATTACTCAAAAGTGGGGCGGTGGATACGTTAATTAGCGCAGCTCAAGATGCCGGCTTTGGTATTGGTGCGATGATTATTGTTATGAGTGCCATCCTTGCACTCGCGGCTTTCCTGATGGGCTCAGGGAATGCAGCATTCTTCTCTTTTGCTGCATTGACACCGAAAATTGCTGCTTTCCTTAAAGTGGATGTGGTGACACTCATTTTACCGATGCAAATTATGACAAGCTTTGGGCGTACTGTGTCACCTATCACTGCAGCAATTGTTGCAATTGCAGGAATTGCAGGGGTTTCGCCGTTCCAAATAGTAAAACGAACGGCAATCCCAATGGCAGTTGCTGCAATCGTTAACCTTGTCGTAACTTTCTACTTTTTATACTTCTAATTAGACTCGCGCATTTATCCCTTAAACTTTTCGTTACTCTTCGGTTTAAGGGATTTTTTTATTGATAAGCGGGCTATTATTCATCCTTTATTCATCCTTTTATCAAAAGCTATCTCAATGATAGTATGGTGTTTGATGGTAACCAATTGTTTTGTAATAAATTTTGTTTTATCTACTTTACCGGATAAAAATAAGTGAAAAATAACTGAATATCACCTTCATTTAATCACATCAAAAATAACATTAGAAAACAAACGATTAGACTTATTTTTTATGCGAATGAATTAATCTAACGCGATAAAGTCATTTCAAACTCATAAACGGATGTAAATAAATATCTCAATAACTCGGTTTTTGATTATTTAAGATATATTTCACTGCCCAAATACTCTTGTAATGC
>NZ_JAMPPJ010000021.1:0-224370 GCF_028481025.1 Providencia sp. PROV150
CGCCGCAGCACAGCCTTGCCAATTATTGCCACAGGCGAAAAATAAATGAAAAATAGCAAAAAACAATCAATAAAAGCACGACAAGGTATATTAGGGATGATGCTTCTAGCCTTTGGTCATGATGTCTATGCAGGCGCGGATTGCGTCCCTAACGGCGGACATAACTGGAATCCGTCACCACTGATAAATATAGATATGAACACGACGCCTGGTTCAATACCCGCGGGTACGATACTAGGAACGGCATCTACAGGCTTTTTTTCATGGAGATGTAATTTTAGTGGAAATACACAAGATAGAATGATTTATTTTGTTAATCAAACACCAGCAACAACAAAAGCGTATTTATTGTCAAACGGTGTTCGGCTCTATCAATATACGGACCCAAATAGACCCGTAGAAATTACCGCTACAAACACACCTAGGATAGAAGTGGGGTATTGGAGTCCAGGTCAGTATAATATTGCTTTCATATATATCTATGAGCTCAAAAGAGGTGTAGGGCCGTTAAAATCGTTTGATACAGGTTTATTTACTGTGGGCTATCATGTTGATGGAACAGGCCGAAATTTTGGCGATATATACCGCGCCCAGATTGTGGGAAAACTGGTGAACTATTGCCCAACACCGATTGTCCGTATGAGCAATAAAGTGGTTGATTTTAAAGAACTCACTGCTGAGAATTTTGAAAATGGTCAAATAGTTAGAGAAAACTTTTCATTAGATTTAGTGCCCGATTCAACGTGTGAAGCAGCATTAGAAGTCAGTGTTGCATTCCAAAGCAACAGCGGCGTGGTAAATAAAAAGTACATCGTCTTTGACAATGGCCTACAAGCTGCAATTACAGACAGAACCAATAACCAGCAGGTCGCATTTGATCAGTATTATTATAAAGGGAGTATCAGTAAACAGCAGCCTGGCTACTTCCCTTACAGTGTCGAATTATCCAAGAAAGATGCCGAAGCCATTAAATCAGGGCAATTCAGTAATACCGTGAATGTTTTATTTAGCTATCGTTAGTAAGTTTCAGGTTTGTATTAAGTCAATATCACTTCTATGCGGTGGTATTGGCTTAGCCTAAAATGGCGGAGAGATAATGAGGTTTTTCTGGTTTAAAATTACACAGGCATTTTGTGTTGTTTTTGATGGAATTATTTAATTTAGGGTAGTATTCAATAATTCCCTAATGACTATTTAGGGTCAGCAGTTTGAGATACTAAAGGCGTCTTTTTTTATGTTTTAAATCAAAATTTTATAAGAAATTTTCTACTTTTCCGTTAATACATTTCAATCCAACTCATCCTACATCAAGTATCTATTATTGGTATCTCTTGATTCAATTAAAGCCGTAGAGAATCTGTACCCTTTTATGTTGTGGCTCGCTTACAACAACGTGTGATCGTTATTATACGCTATGTGCTACAGAGACGGTGTTCTTAGATAGAGTGGCTTTTATGTATCCAGGGTCACATTTTGTACATTTACTTGGTGAACTCTTGAAAATATCGCCAATAACGCGTGATTACTTGGTCATAATTTCAAGGCGATTTTGGATGAGATCAATAGAATAGGGATATAAGGGTATTTACGATAATCCCACGAACGATAAATAAACCATGGTCAGTTTTACGGGCGAGAAGTGTTTATTAGGAGATCTTTCATGAAATTATATAGCGAAGATTTTTTTATCACACCGCAGCAGCACATTACAGTTGAGCCAAGGGTACCTCAGCCTATTTTTCCTGAACATACACATGATTTTAGTGAGATCTTTTTGGTAACTCAGGGTATTGGCCTACATGTACTTAATGGGAGGCCTTATACATTATGTCCTGGGATGGTGTGCTATATAAAATCCTGTGATTATCACTTATTTGATAATGTTTCCAACCTAAATTTAACCAATGTACTTTATCGCTCAGACTCCAGTTTTACCTATTTAAATAATATCAGTCATTTTTTTCCGACAGATGCTGAAAGAAACATTTCACATTGGCTCTTAAATAAAGAGCATTACAATAAAGCACAACAAATTATTGATAAACTTAACGAAAGCGATGGCTCTGATCTTGCTTATACTGAAAGCCTTTTTTTGCAGTTAATTGTTAATTTACAAGATGGCCGTTATAACCATATTGGTGAAGGGAATAATGAACAACGTATTATCCAGATGTTACGCTGGCTAAATATGAATTTTATCGAAGATGTCGATTGGGGGCATTTAACCACTCAATTTTCAGTGTCATTACGGACCTTTCATCGTTATATGAAAAATAATTTAGGCATATCACCACAAAATTACTTAATAAAGTTGAGGCTATCAGAAGCTTATTACCAAATTCGTTTTTCAGATAAAACCATTACGGATATTGCATTGGAAAGTGGCTTTAATGATAGTGCATATTTTTCGACGTGTTTTAAAAGTGAGTATAATTTCACACCCCGTGACCTGCGTCATTGCAGTAATTAAAAAAGATCGTAATGATCATCCCTACACTTTTTTGAGGTGATCATGATACAAAGCATTCTTTCGATCAACAGCAGTGATTATTTTATTAGGCCTGAAAATACCGTGACGATAGAAATGCGGGATTCTCAGGAAGATTTTATTGTTCATAGCCATAATTTTAATGAGTTTGTGATTGTTTTTTCAGGAAATGGTTTACACCATTGGAATGGTATTGATTATCCAATTACTTGTGGAGATCTGTTTTATATTAATGCGGAAGATTGTCATGGCTATCACTCAGTAAATAACTTAAAACTGGTTAATGTATTATATAAACCTAATGAGTTTTTCATTAAAAAATCTATTGAAAAGTATGTTCCATTAAGTTATCAGCCGATAACATCTAGGCACTGGAAATTGCCGCCTTCCAGCTTATCAACGTTGACGCCCATTATTGAGAAAATGGCATTAGAATGCCAAAAACCGGATATTCCATCTATTCATCTTTGCGAAGGCCTATTTTTACAGTTAGCTATTTATATTTATCGTTTACGTTATCAGCCAGATCAAGCTCCAATAAGTTTATTACACCAAATGGATCAGCTAATAAACTGTTTAAATTTAAGTATCAATACGTCATTTTCATTAGAAAAATTTGCTCAGGAGCATCAGATGTCTGCGCGTTCATTGCAGCGTTTATTTAAGTCGAAAACAGGAATGACGGTAATGGAATATCTGCAACAATTACGTTTGTGCCAAGCGGCGTTATTATTGCGTAGTACCTCGTTGTCGATTAGTGAAGTCGCTGGGCAATGTGGTTATGAAGACAGTAATTATTTTTCGAGTGTCTTCCATAAAAAAATGAAAATGACAGCAAGTGCATATCGCCGTTGTTTTTTACAAAAAGATAAATTGAGGTAAGTGCTAGCCAATAGACTAGCACTGCCTAGGGGGAGATTAGTCTAAATAAAATACCGACCTTAACTCATCACTGATTGGGCTATTGTCAGGGTTTGATGGCATAATATCCGACATATATTTCCACCATTTTTGGCACACTTCCGTTTGTGCAACGCTATCCCAGCGTTCCTGTGATTCAATTTCCACGTAGCCGAATAATAAATTTCGTTTGTTATCTAAGAAAATAGAATAGTGATGTGCGCCATGTTCTTTGAGTGTCAGCACTAATTCAGGCCAAATTTCATCATGTCGGCGCTGATATTCTTGGTGGGCGTCAGGAGCAATTTGCATCACAAATGCTTTTTTTATCATGATATCACCCTCTAATAAATCGCTTGATATAATTCAGTGATGTCTTCTAATGTGGTGTCACGTGGATTACCTCCAGTACACACATCATCAAAGGCGGCTTGAGCAAGGGATGGAATATCTTCCAGTTTCATGCCGATCTCACGCAGTTTTTCAGGAATACCAACGTCCTTGTTTAGCGCAAAAACAGCAGCAATGGCGGTATTTCTGGCTTCTTGAAGTGAAAAGGCATCGATATTTTTTACACCCATAGCACGAGCGATATCTCGATATTTTTCCCCAGTATAATCAGCGTTATACGACATAATATGAGGTAATAAAATGGCGTTAGCGACACCGTGTGGAGTATTGTAAAACGCTCCAAGGGGATGAGCCATACCATGAACTAACCCCAAGCCAACGTTAGAAAAGCCCATTCCTGCCATGTATTGTGCTAGTGCCATCGTTTCAACACCTTGCGGGTCGCCCTTAACGGATTGCCGTAACGAATTGCTGATCAACTCAATGGATTTAAGGTGTAGAGCATCGGTAAGTGCCCAAGCCCCTTTCGTGATATAGCCTTCAATAGCATGGGTGAGAGCATCAACGCCAGTTGCAGCCTTTAAGCTTGCAGGCATGGATGCCATCATTGATGGATCAATAATGGCAACAATCGGAATACTATGGGGGTCAACGCACACAAATTTACGGCACAGCTTGTTATCTGTGATGACATAGTTAATCGTGACTTCAGCTGCAGTTCCTGCGGTAGTTGGGATTGCGATAATAGGAACTGCTGGGTTTTGGGTTGGAGCGACACCTTCTAAGCTCACTACATCTTCGTATTGTGGGTTATTGATAATAATCCCAATCGCTTTAGCGGTGTCTTGTGGAGAACCTCCTCCGATAGCGATAAGACAATCTGCATTAGATTGTTTGAAGTGTTTTAGCCCTTGTTGGACGGTATCAATGGTTGGGTTAGGAATAACGCCATCATAAATGGCGTAGTCCAATTTAGCGTCATCTAATAATTGGGTGACTTTACTGACTACATTATATTTAACCAGATCCGCATCCGTGACAATCAGTGCTTTGTTAAATTGGCGTTTTTGAATTTCCTCGATAAGGTGGTTAATTGCCCCTTCGCCAAAGTATGAGGTTTCATTAAGTATCATTCTATGGGTCATCGCTGACCTCCCAATCAATTAAAATAAAAAACGGTTACATTAGGCGGCCATTCCTAAGCCAACAATATTTGCCGCTAAGATAATCACTAAACAGCCTAAACATAAAATTCGAACGGGTTTTCTGCCGGTGCCTTTCCATTCTTTTAGCGCTAACCCCACGATACCACCACACAGAACATAGAAACTCATATGTAGCATCCAGCTCATAAAGCCGTATTGTGACGGGATATTTGCATGTCCCCATGCGTAGAAGAAAAATTGGAAGTACCACATAGCGCCACCCAAAATGGCAAATAAAATATTGCTGACCAGTAGGGCTTTGGGGACAGAGATATCTGATTTGAAAGAGATATCTTTACGATAGATAAGTCTAATAAAACAATAGCCTAAATTGATTAATGCACCGCCACCCATGATGATGACGTAACTTGGTAATGCCACATAAAGAGAAGAAACGCCAAGGGCAGCGGACGCCTCGTGCATAGGGACGGCTGCACTCATTGCGAATGACATACCGGCTGAGAAAATACCGCACATGACTGCTAGTAATAAGCCTTTTTTCAGGTTGAACTCTTCGGCTTGCACTCCGGTCGCTTTTTCTTTCAGTAACCCAGCATAGGAAACGATGGCAACCCCAAGAACAGCTACGAGAACGCCAAGAATTGTTAATTTTCCGCCCGTAGAGGCAATCAATTCGCCAAATGTGCCTTGAATAATTGGGGTCATTAATGTACCAACAATGAGCGTAATACCAATGGCAATTCCGATGCCCATTGACATACCTAAATAGCGCATAGTCAGACCATAGCCAATATTACCCACCCCCCACATAGCACCAAATAAAAAAACGGGGATCAGAATATTTGCACTAAAAGAGCTGTAGTAGGCCCAAAAGTCAGGAAGTAAAATGTAACTGATGGTCCAAGGTAAAATAATCCAAGAAAAAATCCCGGCAATGGACCACATAGTTTCCCATGACCAGTTTTTAACTTTTTTTAATGGTGCGTAGAAGCAAGCCGCCGAAGCTGCGCCGACAAAATGCCAAAAAATACCGAGTAAAATTCCACTGCCCATGAACTATTCCTCACTGTTTATTATCGTTTTAATTTCTCTGTGGAAGGGAAGGCCTATCCACAGAGAAACAGGCTTTATTTCAATGCATCAGACATTGGTGTGACATTAAATCGCTTGGCAAGCGCAATCAGATTCTCTGTTGAAATAGTTTGTTTTTTACCGCCCATCGAGAGAACTTTGACAAGTATCTCAGCGGATTTTTCTGCGGTATCAATTAAACCAAAAGCGTCATCTAAGGTTGGGCCGGAACCAAAAATTCCATGGAATGGCCAAAGTACTAAGCCATGTTGTTTCATTTGTTCCGCTGTTTCTAAGCCGATGCCATCTGTGCCAGGCACCATCCATGGCAGCACACCGATACCATCAGGGAAAACAACCAAACATTCGGTACTCATTTCCCATAAATGACGCGTGATGGATGCACTATCTGGCGGTAAAACATAGCTTAGCGCAATGATATTGGTTGCATGGCAGTGCATGATGACGCGGTTAGCGCCATTAGTGGCTTGCATACGTGTGATATGTGATTGAAAGTGAGCAGCAAATTCCGAGGTTGGTATTGCACCATTCACAAAGCCCCAAACAATATGGTAACCCTGACCTTCATTATCGATACGAACTAGACCCAAGTTATCTGCAGGGTCTAAGGCAACATTACGGAAAAATTTACCAGAACCTGTGACAATAAAATATTGGTTTGCTAGCTCTTTAACTGGTTCAGTTGTTTCGATATAACGCGGGTCAGCGTGAAAAGTGTGTTTAAATGGAGCAACATCGTCTTCAGTTAGTCGTAAGCTCACATTACCGCCATTACGTTCATCCCAGCCTTTGAGCCACATATCGCTGGTGGCTTTTATCATCCCTTGGACAAACCAAGATGTCAGAATATCTTGCATACAATTCACCTTAACGTGTTAATAATGTTGATTTTTCGTATTGTTTAACTTCATCTAACCATTTTTCGCCTACAGGAACATTGTTGCGTTCGCAGTATTCATCCCAAACAGCTTGCCATGGCAGGCATTTTTGTTCTTCCAATAGCGCGAGGCGAGCTGTGAAGTCCCCTTCTGCTTCGAGTTGACGCAGTCTTGCGGTTGGTTCAAGTAAGGCGCGTAGTAACGCTTTTTTCATATTGCGAGTCCCAATGACCCACGCAGCAATGCGGTTAATCGATGCGTCAAAGAAATCGAGACCAATGTGCACACGGTTTTTTAAGTTATGGCGAATGATTTCATTGGCAATCGCTTGAGTTTCATCATCAAGTAAAATGACGTGGTCACTGTCCCAACGCACAGGACGGCTGACGTGCAATAATAGGCGTTCAACATAAGGAATGACGGCTGAAATTTTGTCTGAAATAACCTCGGTTGGATGGAAGTGGCCGGCATCTAAACATAATGCGGTTTTACGTGTGATGGCATAGCCCAAATAAAACTCACTGGAGCCTGCGGTGTAAGATTCGGCACCAATACCGAATAACTTACTTTCGACGGCATCGATATGATATTTAATATCAATTTTTTCACTGATAATTTCATCCAATGACTCGACTAAGCGTTGGCGTGGCGCATAGCGGTCGACGGGGAGATCTTTCATGCCGTCAGGGATCCAAATATTCATTACGGAAGCACTATTTAATGACTCGCCAAAATACGCAGAAATACGGCGACAAGCTTGTCCATGACCAATCCAATAGTCTCTAATTTCCTTATTACTGTGAGTTAGCGTCGCTTCGCTACTGAGTGGATGGGAAAAATAAGAAGGGTTAAAATCGAGCGCGATATGGTTTTTTTTCGCCCAATCAACCCAATTGGCAAAATGGCGAGGTTCAATTTCATTACGTTCGACGGCGGTATCAGCTTCGAGATAAAGAGCGTGCAGGTTAACGCGTTTAGGGCCAGGAATTAAGCTCATTGCTTTATCCATGTCTGCGCGTAATTCAATCGCATTGGTCGCTTTGCCGGGGTAATTACCTGTAGCTTGAATACCACCGCTTAAAGCGGTTGCAGATTTTTCAAAGCCAGCTACGTCATCTCCCTGCCAGCAATGCATCGATACAGGCAAGTCAGCCATGGCTTGCATCGCCAGTTCAGTATCGATACCAAGGTCAGCAAAACGTTGTTTGGCAATAAGATAACTTTCTTTGTAATTAGACATGAAATTTTCCTTATAACTTATCGATATACGGTTAATAACCTGAGTTAGGCCGTAATGGTTTTAAATCGTTTCCAAGGTTCATCCAGCGTGATGCTTTGAGGTTGAAACCAACAAAGCTCAGTATTTTCTGCAATAATGGTGCGCAGGGTTGGTACATCTGGAATGGTGTTTAGGGCAATCAACTGATACCCAATGTTTCCTAAGGTAGACGCTTCAATCGGGCCTGTGCTTACAGGAACTCCGCAAGTGTTGGCGCAGAGTTGGTTAAGTAGGGCATTTTGGCTACCACCACCGACGATATGCAGCTGTTGTAATGGGGCATGGTTTATTTGCTGTAATTCAAGAAACACTTGACGATAAAGCAGTGCTAAGCTGTCGAAAACACAGCGAGCTAGCTCAGCGATAGTATTTGGGACGGGTTGTTGGTTTTCCTGACAAGCCTCTTTAATGGCCTGGCTCATCGACTCAGGGTTTAAGAAGCGGTTATCATTGGGGTTAATAAGATAAGTGAAGGCAGGGATAGCTTCTGCTGACGCAATTAGGCTGCAAATATCTTGCACGTCATGTTCAAGACAAATGCGTTGGAATAACCATAACCCCATAATATTCTTTAGGACACGGTAGTGGCCATTTACTCCACCTTCATTGGTAATATTGGCAGCAAATGCGTATTCACAAGTACAAGGAGTAGTACGTTCGAGGCCCATTAATGACCAAGTTCCTGAGCTTAAATAGGCACTATGGCTATCGGTTATCGGCGCCGCAATGACAGCGCTGGCCGTATCATGGCTTGCTACGGCAATCACCGGAATTTTTTTACCTTTGGGCGTTTGCCAGTGGCCAATGATATTACCTGGTTGCTTGATTTCACCTAATAAACGGCGTGGTATTTGTAGATACTCGACTAACTCATCATCCCAATCACTTGTTTCCAGGTTAACCATTTGGCTGGTGGAAATATTGGTATATTCATGGTTGATTTGCCCAGTCAAACGGTATGCGAAATAATCAGGGATCAATAATAAATGGTGTGCTTGTTCCAGCCATTGAGGGTGTGATTGTTGCAAGGACTTCAATTGATATAAGGTATTGAAAGGGAGAAATTGGATCCCTGTTTTTTGGTAGATATTTTGAACACCAAGGTCGGTTTGGACTTGCTCCATGACACCTTGGGTGCGGTTATCACGGTAAGAGAAATTGCGACCGACGGTGGCACCATCACGGTCAAGTAGAACATAATCAACGCCCCAAGTGTCGATGCCAATGCTGTCAATATGGATGCCAGATTGCTCTACATGGTGTAAGCCAATCCGTATTTGAGCCTCAAGATCATCCAGATCCCAATAACAATGATCACCTTCAGTGATCAAATGGTTTGTAAAACGATGAATTTCATCTAATGATAATTTTTTATTATGCACATCATAGCAAGCCAACATGACACGACCGCTAGATGCGCCTAAATCAATAGCAACAACATGGCGAATATTCATGACTTTTTAATCTCTATTACTTAACTTATAGTCATATACTAGAGATAGTGAATAGTGAGTGCGTTTAATAGAGCGTCACTAAAAAGGAAAAATGGCAATATATTTAAAGTCGTAGTGATCTTATTCACAGACTTGAAATCTCTCAGTGTTTTTACCAGAACCATTTAATCAGGAGCGAATAATGAAAGACCCTCACCATATAGCCGAATGGGCTAAAGTTAGAGAAACCTCAATTGAAATTGCTCAAGCTATTTTTGAATTAGCGAATAATGATGAAGTATTAGCGGAACAAATTTGGGAAGAAGGTTCTGATGAAGTTTTACCTCTGGCCTTCTCGAAGACCACCGCGGATAGGCTATATTGGGGGGAAGAAACCATCGAAAGGAAAAATGTATAATTCGTTTTGTGTTCTTCTGAAGAGATAAAAACCTCGCGTTGGCGAGGTTTTTATTGGCGATCATAAGGTGTTAATTTATCTTATTTGCCATTAAAAGATGAGATATTTTGAGAAGGGCGTAAAAACAAAAGTAAGATAGCCATCACAAAATGACCATTCGCTTTGTGACTATTTGTATAGCAGTAACAGTTGGTTGGATTATTAGTAATAAGTACGATAAGTCAGGCACTGAGAGAAATATTAGTGCCTAGATATGAAGGTCAGCTGGAAATATCGTATTTTTTTAATCGGCGATACAGTGTCGCAATACTTAAACCTAATATTTGTGCCGCTTCTTTCTTTCCTCCCATGGAGTAACCCGTTTTTTCAAGTACGTGTTGTATGGTTTCTTTCTCATAATGGTGTACAGGCAGCGCAGTGGTTTTTGTAATGGAATGTATTGATTCTGTTGATGAATTTGTTTCTGTAATATACTCAGGTAAATGGCTATGGTTCATTTCAGGCAGATCGCCTTGCATTACATAAATATACTCGATGACATTACGCAGTTCACGTATGTTACCCGGCCAATGATAGCCATATAAATAATTCATTACTGTATCAGGGATCTTTTGCTTTTCTCTATCATATTGCATTGAAAATTGGTCAGAAAAATATTTCGCTAAATCAGCAATATCCTCACGATGCTCCCGTAATGCAGGTACAGGGATCGGCACAACATTTAATCGGTAATATAGGTCTTCTCGAAACGTTTTGTGTTCGACCATCTCTAATAAATTTTTGTTTGTGGCTGCAATAATGCGGACATCGGTAGGTATTTGGTTATTTGAACCAACTCGGGTGATGGTTTTATCTTGTAAAACACGCAGTAGCTTAGCCTGTAATAACAAAGGCATATCACCAATTTCATCGAGAAATAGGCTACCTCCATGGGCTAATTCAAACTTACCTATACGCCCTTTGGGATCTGCTCCTGTGAATGCGCCTCTGATATAGCCAAAGAGCTCGCTTTCAAGGAGTTGCTCTGGTATTGCCGCACAGTTTATGGTGACAAAGGGCTGAGCATGTCGAGCACTTTGTGTATGTAGAGCATAAGCGACGACCTCTTTTCCTGAGCCACTTTCCCCCGTGATCAGTACATTTGCATGACTGACAGCGACCTTCTTGATGGTTTGTTTGAGGTTCATCATAGTCAATGAATTACCGATTAACTGTGAAGGGGCTTCGCTGATTTCAACGGATGATTGATTGACATGAGTAATATAATCACGGGCGTCCTGAAAAATGATCATGGTTAACGTATCATTTTCCAGTGAAGTAAAAGTAACATTACGGCAGAGTACATGATAGCGCTGGCCTTCTAATTCTAACCATGCTTCTTCATCGCCATATAAAATATCTCCTGTAAGTTCAAAGGACAGTGATAGGCCTATAATATCTTTATTAAAAAAGCGGGATGCAGAGCGGTTGGTATGCCAAATTTTTTGTTGGCTATCGATGGCTATTACGCCTCTATCCATAGCATCAATTAATCGCCGAAATGCATGTAAAGATTCTTGGGCTCTCAAGCGTTCAAGACACTCAAATACCTTACTCGATATCATTTCGGCTATTTGTTCGATGAATGTGATGAATTTATTGAGTTGCTGAAGTAATACGGCTCGCTGTTGTTTGGTCGAGCAAATAATGCCAATGACACCAATGACTTTACCATTTAAAAAAATCGGTGCGTTAAGGTCTAATTCTTCCGTACAGGTTTCTCTATTTTCACATAGATGGCAGAGGTTATTTTCCCCAGGATCTTTAATTAATACGGTTTCTTGTACTCGTAAAACATGACGATAAATATAGCCGTTACGTGAAACGTTTTGATTAAGCATGTGTTTGTAATAACCCGTTCCTGCAATACGAATCAGATATTCATCAATAATTTCGACATCTGTTCCGGTCACGCCAGAAATAGCTTCTGCGTAATGGCAAATTTCATTTTGGATAGTACTCAGAATGGATGTCATTTTTTCCCTTGTTATCAAAATTGATAAATATTAATAAATTTAATTGAGGTGATAATTATAATTTTATTTTTAAATCAATATATTAAATTATTTATATATCGCCATCACACTATTTATCATATTTGATAATTTATCAATGAGGTAAATCAATGATATCGAATTTAGTAAAAGCAATTCTATATGGTTTATTTTAAATTTTGTTTTATATCAACTGGCTACATTATTTTCTCATTATAATTATACGTAAATGCCGATCTTGGCATGTGTATTGCTACCTAAGCTGTAAACCTATTTTTTATTAAGACTTAATTGTCTTGTTTATTAATAATAAGTTCATGAGGTTTTCCATGCAGGAGCAATTAAAGTACTACATTAATCACAGCCGTTTTAAGCAGAAACCTACGGCGAACCTTGCCTCTTTTTCGCAAGCTGAATTACATAAAGCGTGGCAATTTCACCGCTCAATTCCTGAGTATGCACCAACACCGCTCTATCATTTACCTGCACTCGCCAAGTCATTAAATGTCGGACAGATTTACTTAAAAGATGAGTCTCAACGCTTTGGCCTCAAGGCATTTAAGGCATTAGGTGGCGCCTATGCAATGGCCTGCCATATCGCCGAAGAGTTGGGGAAAGATATCTCTGAGCTTCCTTATAACGTAATGGTCAGCAATGAGGTTAGAGAACAATTAAATGGCATTACTTTTGCCACCACGACGGATGGCAATCATGGGCGAGGCGTGGCGTGGATGGCACGTCAACTTAAACAAAAATCAGTAGTTTATATGCCTAAAGGTTCTTCCCATGAACGCTTAGATGCCATCTTGAATGAAGGTGCGACCGCAGAAATTGTAGATATGAATTATGACGATGCGGTACGTATGACAGCCGAAATGGCAAGAAAATATGGCTGGGTGGTGGTGCAAGATACCGCTTGGGCTGGCTATGAAAAGATCCCGCAGTGGATTATGCAAGGCTACAGCACGTTAATGTTTGAAGCTTTGTCACAGTTACATGAAGTGAAACCGACTCACGTTTTTGTTCAAGCTGGTGTTGGCTCATTTGCTGGCATGGTGCAGGGGATGTTAACGGCGCTTTATGGAGAGGATAGACCGAAAGTGATTATTGCTGAAGCTCAAATTGCGGATTGCCTTTACCGTTCAGCGGTTGCTGAAAATGAAGAAGCGATCTCTGTTGGGGGCGATCTACAAACAGTTATGGCTGGGCTGGCATGTGGTGAAGCCAATATTGCAGGTTGGCAATTATTACGAGACTACGCCGATGCTTTCTTTTCTTGCCCTGACTTTGTCGCAACGCGAGGGATGCGGATATTAGGTAACCCATTACCGACTGACCCTCCGATTGTTTCGGGTGAATCTGGTGCTGTCACTACAGGGTTACTTTCTATTTTAATGCAGTCCCAAAATTATGCTGATGTGCGCAACAGGCTGGAACTGAATGAAAATTCACGCATTTTGCTTATCAGTACTGAGGGCGACACGGATATTCAACGTTATCGGGATATTGTTTGGGATGGTGAGTTCCCAAGCTTTGGCCAATTTTAATCGGGGTGAAAAATATGTTTTCAGAAAATCGTCTTAACGAAGTCATCAAGAATTGTCAGGCTTTAGTTCGTGAAAAAAGTTACTCCGGTGAAGAGGGCAATGTTGTCCGTGTTATTAAATCCATGATGGAAGATTATGAATTTGATGATATTCATGTTGATAGATACGGCAATATCATTGGTGGAATTGTAGGGAAATACCCTGGAAAAACGCTGGTTTTTGATGGACACATCGATACGGTTCCAGTCGATGAAAGCCAATGGACGCAAGACCCATTTGGCGGAGAAATTAATGACGGCAAAATTTATGGTCGTGGTACGACCGATATGAAAGGTGCAGTTGCTGCCATGATTTCAGCCATTGGTTTTTTCGGCCAAGACTATCTGCGTGAGTTTGCTGGGAAAATTTATGTTTCCTGCATCGTACATGAGGAATGTTTTGAAGGTGTAGCGGCACGCCTAGTCACTGAAAAGTATCATCCTGATTATGTGGTTATCGGCGAGGCTTCTGAGCTTAACCTGAAAATTGGCCAACGTGGTCGCGCAGAGGTGGTGGTAGAAACATTTGGTAAGCCAGCTCACTCCGCAAACCCGCAAGCGGGTATTAACGCGGTTTATAAAATGGCGGCATTGGTTGAAAAAATTAGAACATTAACTCCGCCTGTTCACCCCGTTCTTGGTTTAGGGATCCTTGAATTAACGGATATTAAATCTTCACCATATCCCGGCGCATCGGTTGTCCCTGAATATTGCCGCGCGACTTATGACCGTAGGTTATTGGTTGGTGAAAGCAAAGATAGCGTAATTGAACCTATCCAAAAAGTGTTGGAAGAAATGATTCAGTTGGACCCCGAATTTAAAGCGCGGGTGTCTTATGCCTATGGTACGGAATCTTGCTATACCGGTAGTACCATTGAAGGAGAGCGTTTCTTTCCCGGTTGGGTGTTAGATGAATCGGATGAATTTGTGCAGTGTGTTTTATCGGGACTCAAAAAAGTCGGTATTAACCCAACCATTACCCAATATTCATTTTGTACCAACGGTAGCCACTATGCGGGGGAAGCCAATATTCCTACGATTGGCTTTGGGCCTTCCAGAGAAAATCTGGCTCACACCATTGATGAATATATCGAAATTGGACAATTAACAGGCTCAGTCAAAGGCTACTACAGCATAATTTCTAGTATTTACAATAATAACAAATAGTTATCTTTTGATGCCTTAGTGACTACTAAGGCATTGATAAAGGAAGAGAACAATGAAAACACTATTTAAAAATGCCACCATCATTGACGGTACAGGAGAAAGTCAGTATCACAGCGACTTACTTGTTAATGAAGGTAAAATTATTCAAATCGGCGATATTAGCGCCAACACTCAGGACCAGGTTATTGATGCAACCGGTAAAATCATTTGTCCCGGTTTTATTGATACGCACACTCACTCTGATTTATCGGTGTTATTAAACCCCGCAGTTTCCGCAAAAATTCGCCAAGGGATCACGACTGAGCTGTTGGGGCAAGACGGCGTTGCATTGGCACCTTTGCCTGAACAATATATTTCCGCGTGGCGTAAAAATATTGCTGGCCTCGATGGTGACTCTGATGAGATTGACTGGCACTTCAAAAATACAGCGGGATATCTCAACATGTTAGAGGCGCGAGGAAGCGCTACGAACCTCGCTTATCTTGTTCCCCACGGTAATATCCGTATGGAAGCCATGGGATTAGATGGTAAGGCATCGACGCAGGAAGATGTCGCCAAAATGTGCCAGATTCTTGAGCGAGAGTTACAAGCAGGGGCCTATGGGCTATCTACAGGCCTTATCTATATGCCTTGTGCTTTTGGCGATACCGCTGAGATCACCGAACTTTGCAAAGTGACAGCCAAATATAATGGGATTTTTGTGGTTCATCAGCGCAGTGAAGCGGATGACATCATTCAGTCGACTCAAGAACTTATTGATATTGCTCATGCATCCGGAGTTTGGCTACATATTTCTCATATGAAGGTCTGTGGTAAGAAAAACTGGTCACTGATCGATGAAATGCTATCGATGCTTGAACAAGCACAGCAAGAAGGAATACGCATCTCTTTCGACCAATATCCTTATGTTGCTGGTAGCACCATGTTAGGGGTGATTTTACCGCCGTGGGTGCATGCAGGTGGTACGGAAAAGCTACTCGAACGCCTGAAATCTTCTGAATTACGCCAACGTATGATTGACGATATCGAAAAAGGGATCCCTGGGTGGGATAACTTCATTGATTTCGCTGGGTTAGATCAAATCTTCATTACCAGTGTGAAGCAACAGAAAAACCAAGATGCAGTAGGTTTAAACTTAGTTCAACTTGGAGAGTTACGTGGTAAAGACCCTTATAACGCCACTTTTGACCTGTTATATGAGGAAGATAACGCTGTTGGAATGGTGGATTTTTATGGGACAGAAGAGCACGTGATTAAATTTTTGTGCCGCCCAGAGCAGAATGTTTGTACGGATGGCTTAATGGGGGCAGGTAAGCCTCATCCCCGTGTTTTTGGAGCATTTCCTCGAGTACTTGGGAAGTATGTACGCGAAGAAGCTTGTTTAACTTGGGAAGCAGCGATTCGCAAAATGACCGGCAAACCAGCAGAGGTTTTGGGATTAACCAATAGGGGATTACTTAAAGAGGGTTACCAAGCCGATATCGTAATGTTAGACCCACATACCATTACAGACAAAGGTACTTTTGTTGAACCAAATCAATACCCTGAAGGTATTGAGCTTGTGATGGTTAATGGTCGAATTGCGCTGTTTAATCACATTGAAAGTTATGCCTGCAGTGGACAAGTTTTACGGAAAGGAACGCTGAGTTGATCAATCAATAATAGCTGCAACACAGTCTCTTTTTCGCTGTGTTGTGACATAAAAATCGTTGGAGATAGTTATGTTTGACACAATTATTAGAAATGGGCATTTAGTTCTTGAAGAGGGTACGGTTCGCGCCGATTTGGCAATTAAAAAAGGCAAAATTGCTGCTTTACTTGGCCCTGATGAGCCCGCTGAATGCCAAAAAGAAATTGATGCGCAAGGCCGATTAGTTCTACCCGGTTTAATTGATGCGCATATGCACACACAGGCTCCATTTCAAGGGATTTCCCCGCAACTTACCTTTTATCAGCAAAGTATTTGCGCCGCATTTGCGGGTGTCACAACCTATATGGATTTTACCAATACTTGGAAAGGCTCAAGTGTTCTTCAGGCGCTAGATGACCGTATTGAGGAAATGACTGAGTCTGCGATTGATTTTAGTGTACATGGCAAATTTGTTGAAGCTAACGAGCAGTTATTAGATGAAATTCCACTTCTTGCGGCAAAAGGGTGCCCAACATTTAAATTATTTATGACTTACCGTAAAGAAGGTGTGATGGCAGATGATATGACTCTGATGCAGGTCTTTAAACGTGCAAAAGAAAATAACTGTATGCCATTGATCCATGCGGAAAGTAATGCGATAGCAGAAACCGCGGTGGATGAGTGCATCAAAAATAACACCCTAACTTGGCGTGACTTTGCCAATAGTAAGCCCGTTATTTGTGAAACAGAAGCCTTTGGCCGCGTGGCTAAACTCGCTGAATCAGTTGGTGTTCCTCTTCTGATTGTTCATACCACAAATGGTCCTTGTCTAAACATTGCACAACAAGCACAAGAGCGAGGCCAAAAACTGTATATCGAAACGGGCCCTCACTATTTAACGCTGTTCGATGAACTCTATGATGATATTGAAAATGGGCATCTGGCCATTTGTTCGCCTCCACTGCGCACTCGTAAAGAGCGGGATGAACTTTGGGATGGCATTAAGAACGGTACGATCACCTTGATTGGTTCCGATGATTGCACTTTCACTCGTGAGGAAAAGGAAAAGGCTTTACAGCGCGATGCCAATGGCAAAATTATCCCCGATTTTACTAAGGTGGTGAATGGGTTATCTGGCCTCGAAATCCGTTTTAATTTGATGGTAACCGAAGGTGTAGAGAACGGAAAAATCACTATGAACCAAGCGGTTGCACTATGTAGCACTAACATTGCGAAAACCATGGGATGTTATCCACAAAAAGGGACGCTATTACCTGGAGCTGATGCTGACATTGTCATTTTTGATCCGAATGAGGAATGGGTTATTTCAGCCAATAACTTACACAGTGGTGCTGGCTATAGCCTACATGAAGGATATAAAGCGAAAGGAAAAGTTAAAACAACCCTTTTACGTGGCGAAATCATTATGGATAACAACACCTTTATGGGAAGTAAAGGCCAAGGGAAATTTATTAAACGTACTTTGAAATTAAACTAAAACGACAATAAATATGAGGCTAGACTCATGAATAATGGACAAAATATTTCACAGGAATTGCTTGCTAAAGCCAATCAGGAATTGCTACCTACACAGGAAAAAGACAGAACGTTAAAGACGCGCGACTTGCTGGTGCTTTGTTCATCGATGGTGATCAACGTTGTGGGGTTGGTGATCCCCGCTCAAGTACTTTTAAGAGGAGGATATTCCCCTATTGAAGTGTTAATTGCTTGTTTTTTCGGTTTTTTATTAGTCACCGTGTTAATTACGTTAACTGGTGATATCGGTACACGTTACGGTGTTCCTTTCACCATTTTTATTCGCGACTGCTTAGGAAAACAAGGGGCTAAAATTGGTGCGATATGTCGAGCCATCGTCTGTTTAACATGGTGCGGTGTGATTTTATTTTTAGGGACACAGGCGATTAATGCGATTATCGAAATTGTCACTGGGGTTTCCATGTTTTGGGTGATATTCATCACTTATGCATCCTTACAGCTATTCAATGCAAGCCGTAACGTAGACAGTATGAGTAAGTTTGGCACATTGGCAGTCCCCATTTTGGCATGCGGATTGGTGTCATTGGTTGCTTGGTTATTACAAGAACACCAAATTTCTTTACCCGATATTGTGACGGCTTCTCCATTAGAAGGAACCGGGTTCAGCTTTATTACTGTTATTGCTATATTTAGTGGAGGATGGTTATCTGAAGCTCTAAATGGCAGTGACTTAACCAGAAAGCTAAAATTACCTGAAAACAGTGCCTCAAGTAGCTTCTTTGCTCGTAATAAACGCACTATCTTTTGTTTTGGGCTTGGGTTTGTTGGTACAGGCTTATTGCTCACCCTTGCAGGGTTGATTAGTGCTTATCTGACGAAAAGCGATAACCCTATTGGGATGCTACAAATTGCTTTTGCTGATAACGCAACCATATTAATTATTAGCTGTATTATCATTGTATTTGCACAATGGACCGTCAATACCTGTGCGAATATTTTTCCCGCAACATTAATTATGCTTAATTTCTTCCCTAAATTAACTTTCGCAAAAGCGACATGGCTAGTTGGGTTGATTAGTATTTTAATGATGCCATGGTTATTATTAAGCTACCTTGATTATGTGCAAATGATTTTCTCTGCAATACTCGCTCCCATATTGGCGATTATGCTAGTACATTATTACCTTATTCGTAAATGTCATCTTAATTTAGAAAACCTGTACAGCGATGATATTCCTAACTGGCGAAAACCGGGTATTACTGCGCTAGTGATTGGGTTGGTATCAGGTATGATAGGTTATAATTTTGCATTCTTTATTGCATTTCCGATTACAGCAATTATTTATTATCTACTAGCAAAGAAAGCCAATATTTAAAAATAGTAATAAAATAAAGCCAAATTTTAATTATTCAAATATTAGCCATTTAACTAAGTGGGGCACTAACGCTATCTGAATATTGATTATCTATATAATAAATTTAAACTTGTTTTTATAATTTATTTATTATCCTAGAAATAAGTATGATGAATGCTAAAAAGGCGTCTATATTTTAGACGCCTTTAACAATGAAGATATTTAATTAACGTTGGCTATCAAAGTAATTCGATATTTGTTTAAGATTGGCACCAGTTGCAAGGGCGAGTTGTAAGAGAATGCGAGACTTTTGTGGGTTTAAAAAGCCAGACCCGATAGCAAATGATTTACTACTCACATAGCCAGAGCCTGTTCGGGTTGCCATCACAACAGGAATACCTTTGTCACTGAGCTGCTTAATTGCCTCCTCCATGTTACTTGAGACATTTCCATTACCACTTCCCGCAACAATAATCCCTTTGGCTCCGTTATTGATAGCGGCATGAAGCATAGCTGGGGTCTGGTCTTGGTAGGCATAAATAATTTCAACATTAGGGAGTTTATCTACCTTACTAACATCGAAAAAAGTACGGTCAACAGGCTGTGCAGGGGTATAGTAGAATTTGGGTTTTCCACTGACAAAGACTCCAAGATAGCCAGGTTCATAAGATTTAAATGCATCAGGAGTGGTTGAGTTTGCTTTGGTGGTATAAAAAGCAGAACCAATGCGGTCGTTTAAAACTACCATGACTCCGCGATTTTCAGCTTTCTTATCCGCAGCAAGTACGACGCTTTCAAGCAGATTCATTGGGCCATCTGCACTGATAGCGGTTGCTGGTCTCATTGCTCCGACAATAACGATAGGCTGTTTATTTTGGGTGGTTAACTCTAAGAAGAACGCTGTTTCTTCAATTGTATCCGTCCCATGGGTGATAACGACGCCTTGTTGTTTTCCTTCATTCAGTAAATGATTAACACGTTTACTGAGATTTAATAGGATCTCGCTGCTAATATTGCCGCTGATGGTGTTAGAAATCTGTTCTCCTTTGACGATAGCAACATCGTTGATTTCTGGCACGGCATTGATTAACACATTAATACCCAGTGAGCCCGCTTTATAGTCGGTGGTATCAAGGTTGGATTTGGAGCTTCCTGCGATGGTCCCCCCAGTGGCTAAAATAGTTACGTTGGGTTTAATGGCATCAGCTGCGAGTGAAACAGAGGTATATAAGATCAGGCTAGAAAGTAGTGTATTTAATAATGTCTTTTTCATCATATTTCCTTAAAAAAACCTTATAACATCATCAGCTATAAGGTTTCATAATTGGCTTATATTGATTTGCTGTTTTTATACGGATAAACGTTGTAGTAACCCTGTAAAGATTGAAAAACCAGTGAATAGCTGTTCTTCATCGATATCAAATTTGGCTTGATGGTGGCCAGCTTTGATATCAGATCCAATCACAAAATAAGCGGCCTTTCCGCCATGAGCTTGTACGCGTTTAATCAACAGTGTGGCATCATCACTGCCATTAAAATTCATGGTGCGCTGTACTTTTTTTACGGCTGGAATGGTTTGGGCTACTTCGGTGATATAGTCAGTCATTTCATCGTCAGGAATGAAATCAACGGCTTCCCCCATGACCTCAGTTTCGAGTTCAACATCAAAGCTGAGTGCTACACCACGTGCACGTCTTAAGGCTTCTTCGGTCATGTAATTGTTAATTTTTTCATTTTCGCCACGTACTTCAATTTGCATTTGTGCGTATGAAGGGATCACATTACGGCCTTCTCCTGCATTTAATACCCCGACATTAGCGCGGGTCATTCCTTCACCGTGGGTAGGTAGGCTTAAAATCTGGATAGTCGCGTTACAAGCGGCGAGTAATGCATTTTTTCCGGCATGTGGCTCCATACCTGCGTGTGCGGCTTTACCTTTAAAACGTAGATCCATTTTTAATGTCGAAAGGTAACGTTCCGGTGCGGCTACAATCACTCCACTTGGGATATCACAGCCAAGATGCCCGCAAGCAAAGTAATCAACATCATCTAGAATGCCACTTTCGGCGATAGGTTTTGCTCCGCGTACACCTTCTTCAGCTGGCTGGAAAATGAGTTTAATAACACCTTTTAGTGAACTATTTTTATTTTCCATCAACCATTTTGCGACACCGAGGCCGATAGCCATGTGCCCATCATGGCCACAAGCATGCATATAGCCTTGATTAGTAGAGTTAAATCCTTCTTGATTTGGAATGTGCTCTGCCGTATCGGTTTCTTGTACATTGACACAATCAATATCAAAACGAAATGCGATAGTGGGCCCCGGTCGTCCGGTATCAAAGATTGCTGCACATCCTGTGTAGTCGCCGATCCTTTCGAGTAGCGCATCATCGACTCCACGTTCTTTGGCTGCGTGCTTGGCTTTTTCAACAATGGATGGATTGCGCCCACGAATAAAATCAGGGTTGATGATCTGCTCCCCTGTTAATACGTGGTGCCCCATTTCTTCAAGTATTTTAATTAAGGTCGCCGTGGTATAAAACTCCCCCCAACCCGTTTCTGGGTAACGGTGGAATTGACGTCGCCACGTAACTAATGAGGCATTATCTATTGTAGTCATTTTTATTTTCCTTTTAATAACCCATTCTACGCATACAGAAAATATGCATAAATTAACGTTGCTATCGTGCCTACCGCTAAAGGTACAGAGGTTCTTTTCACTACTTCAACAGGACTCACTTTGATAACCGATGCGACAATAATGACGACAGCTGAGACTGGAGAGATTGCTCGAACTAAGTTAGACGTAAATTGCATTGGAAGAGCAACCATAATTGGATCAACATGGGCTTGATTCGCTATAGATGGAATTAATTCAATGAAAGAATAAAATACCGCATTACCACTACCGCTAATAAAGGTGATTAATGCTGTTAAGCCGGAGAAAATAAACATTAATCCAACGCCTGCATTATTCACGTTTTTGACCACGCCCGAAATCATATCGATGATGCCAATAGCATTAAGGCCAGCAACAAGCGTACCTGCGGCAACAATCAGAACAACAACTTGAGAAAAGCCTTCACCCATGCCTTTAAAAAAGAGCCCAGCTTGAACCATTTGTTCTTTTGGATTGCCTTTACGGATAAGTTCAGTGGCAAATGCAAGAATAAAAGAGAAGAGTGTGATTTCAACAAGCCCCACTTTGATTTCTCGAAAACAGAGTCCTAAAACGATAATTAGAATAAGTGGAACGAGCGGAAATAAGGCGTAGTAGGCAGGGGGTAGTTCTTTATTACCTTCGAGTTTACTTTCATCAACTTCAGTAAATGCGGATGCACCTTGGCGCTTATCCATATACTTTTGCCAAAAATAGTGTGCAAATCCCATTAATAATAAAACAGGAAGTGAGACAACAGCATGGTGTAACGTGACGTAGTCGACAACATGTTCAAAACCCAGTAATCGAGCCGCAACAACATTATCACCCCCTAGTGGTGTTGGCATAATTGTCGCCGTAGTTGCAATAATACCTGCCGCTGTCATTGATGACATTTTGGCAGCTCTTAATATTGGATATAAGGTCGCCATTAAAATAACGGCTAATGAAGCTGCGCTGGGGATCACTAATGATAGTAAGTTTCCTAACCAAAAAACGATTGGAACTAGGATATAAGGAGAACGAATTTTTGAAATAGGTTTTGCGACTAAATGAACGGCTGCATCGTTTGCACCAATGCGTGACATATAAGAAGAAAAACCAAATAGGACCATGATTATGATCCCTGCGCCACCAAACTGTTTTATAAACCCTAGCTGTATTTGTTTTAGTGGATCAAGCCAAATATTCCCTGTACTTTGTTTTATATCTAAAATGGGCATCCCTAACATTGCTGCGCTGAGCATCAGCGCAATACCAGCAGTGAACAATACAATCTTTGCTTCGTAGTTCTTCGCAATTGCATAACCCGCCAGTATCAACACTATTACACTGATAAATATAACAGTCATAGCTGCCTCTCATTATTATTTCTTTATTGGAAGTATCTTCATAAGAAGATATGTCAATATTAGTAATTCGCTTTTTAATATCAATCAAAAAACGTACTATAATTGATTTTTATCATGAACAATTACTTTTCTTTCACCTTAAATCTAATCCAACTTGTATCTTCTTATGAAGTATCTTAATGTGAAGATATATTTTTATTGAAATGGTGGTAAAAGTTCAATGACGATGAGAAAAGTATCTTTAGTGGGTATCACACTAGCGCTAAGTGCCGCTTTTTTATGGGGTACTGCGGGGACGGCTCAAAGCTTTGTACAGGGTGCAACAGCACCTTACTGGATTGGTGCATTTAGATTACTTGTTGCGTGTTTATTCTTCCATTTGTTGTTTTTTTATCGTGGTGCAAGCCGCCAATCACTAAAAATAAATGAGCGACAGCAAAGCGAAAATTCTTCGAATAGGTCAAGGAGATATTGGCGATATATTACTATCGCAGGTATTTGTATGGGATTATATAACTTAACGTTTTTTGCAGGTATAAAGGCGACAGGGATTGCCATTGGTACAGCAACAACTATTGGTAGCGCACCTATTTGGGCTGGCTTAATGCAGGCGATTCTTCTCAAGAAATCCCCATCTTTACTTTGGTGGCTTGGAACTTTTTGTGCGACGGCTGGAGGGACATGGATGGTTCTTTCTCAAAGTAGCAGTTGGCAAATCAATACGGGGGGCTTACTTATTTGTTTAAGTGCTGGCTTTTGCTATGCACTTTATACGTTGATGAGTAAGAAATTGGTTAGCATTGATTCTCCATTAACCATTACTAAGCATACATTCAGTATTGCTATATTTATCGCGGTTCCAATTGCTTGGATACTAGCGGGAACGCCAACTGTCAGTTGGGTGAGCATTGCAGTCATATTTTATCTTGGATTATTAACAACTGGAGTGGCTTATCTTTTATATACTCAAGCTTTGAAACATATTAGTGCTCCAACAGGAGTGGCATTGGGTTTAATTGAACCAATTGTGGCATTTTTCCTGGCGATCGTTGTTGCCCATGAAAATGTTAATATGTTTGCTATAGTAGGGCTATGTTTGATTTTGGCTGGGTTATGGTTAGTTTTAAAGTCTGAGGGACGGGTCAGTAAAAAACCTAACTAAAGTGATTAAGGCAAAATGAAGACAGCTCAATGTGAGCTGCACCCTGAGGTTTATTCCAACTTTGGGGTTTTTTATTAAGCCCCATTTTTTTCGTTGAGCTCAGATTTTTGTGATTGAATAAGTTTTTTCAGTAGCATTGCGAGTTGATCTTTATTTTCGTCATCTAATCCTTGAACTAATGATTTTTCAATCGCGACGTGAGTTTCCACAGCTTCAAGGGTTAGCTTTCGTCCCTCTGGTGTTATTTTTACAATCACACCACGTCTATCCGCAGGATCTGGAATTCTAACAATAAATTTCTTTTCTTCTAATCGATTAATTCGGTTAGATAACCCACCGGAGGAAATAAGGATTTTTTTTTGAAGTTCTTTTGGTGAAAGCTGACGATCAGGATTCCTAGCAAGTGCTGCTAGTACCTCAAACTCACCCACATTTAGATTATAACGAGCGAGATTGGCATCAATAAATTGAGAAATATAATGGCTCATGCGTACTATGCGGGCGATAATAGGCAAACCACTCAAGTCTAATGTAGGGACGGTTTCCAGCCACTCTTGTATTAGTGTATCAACAAAGTCTTTATCTGACATTTTTTTGATTTCTTTCATGACTAAAATCCAGTATTGAGCTTATTTGTATACTAAGTCTGAATCAACCTAACTCTTTATATTTTCAATATAAGTTTATCATGAAAAAGGAGCATTTCACACACTTACCCCTATTCAGAGTATTGAACTAATCGGAGTGTCAGCAGAAACTCAATTTTTACATTTGACTTAATATAAGATTTTTCGATTGCATGTTCTTTTTATAATTTAGCATTGGTAGCTATGTATTGTCACATTTGAATCGGTAATACATACCTATGATTGGCTTTTTATTACATTAGTGGGTACCGTCCGGTTCAGGCGAGTTTATATCGTTAGGACTTTTAATTCTAAACTCAAATTATATCATGTGGTTGCTGGTTTTTTCGCTAAATTTGCCAAATGGTTTAGCTTGCAGATATACCTTTGGTGAAGTGAGAGTGCCACATCGAGTACCAGCAATGCACTGGTTATTCACTTTGCGGTGCTAGTGGATTTCAAGTTTTCTATCGGGTTAGAAATATTATTGAAATGAAAAGGTTACAGCTTATTAATATTCATAAAAGCAGCGTATTCTATTTAAAAATACGCTGCTAAACTACCAAGTTAGTGAATTGGGTTCGAAGGCTTTGATTAACTAATTAAATGCAATAATGACGACTGCATTTCCTGTGTAATATCCAGGCGTTACCGTTCCTGATGCATGCAATTCAGAAGTGAATGTAAATGAATTCGCCGCATTGTTTCCAGAAATATTCATGTTCGCGCCATTCCAGCCATTTTGATTATTAATTAATGGATTTGAATAAAAGTTAGAAGTCGAATTTAAATATACATAACGCTCACCCGTGGTTGAGCGAGCAAATAAGTTGATATTTGTCGCCTGTGTACAAGTGATATTGCCAGAAACTGAGTTTGTTTTACCATTTAAACTCGTGTTACTGAGCGCCCCGTGATTAACAAAAGAAGGCAAAGAAATACTACATGTTTGATTTGTAGGTGGAATTTTACCACAAACGCTACCTGGCCATTGGATTGCATTCCTAACTCCCGGGGTTGGTTTATGGTTGACATAAAATAACCCAATACAAGTTGCATTTGGGCTATCAATGACAAACGATGCACGATAAGGAATTCCTTTTGCATTACGAAACGCCGCAGCGACTTCTTCCGCTGTTCGATACTGGTTAATTCGAATGCAGTTACCATAATCTAAGCAAGAGCCACTCAACGACGGCGCACCAGATGCATACAGAACATCAGGGCCTACCCAGCATTCTGTTGACCCATAACAAGGGTTAGTGACACCACTTGCTTCACTCCAAGAAAGAATGTCCATCTCAACACGAGGCCAGGCTCCAGAGGTCATACTCACAGGCATTACATACGCAATCGCATTGGCTGGGCGAGAAGGAAATAGAGACGCTAATGCGATGATTAATAATAAAATACTCAAACGGCTTGTATTTAACATTCCGTATATTTTTGCTTTTTTCGCATACATAATGATTTACTCATAATCTAATTTGAACGTGGCACTCGCAGCCCATGAACCGAGCACAATTGATTTATTTTGCAATGCAACTGGCTCAGCTCTCACATACGCTTGAAATCTTAGGTCATTATTATTTCCGGTATATAACCCTTGGGTATAACTGCCACTATTAATTTTGATTGCCGCACCGGAAATACTTTCAATACCAACAGCCACGCCAGTTGCTTGGCTTCCTGCATCTAATGCCAATAAACCAGGTAAAGCTGAACTTTCTGCGCCAATAAATGTGACTTTCACTTCATGGCCTAATGCTAAATCGCAATTGATTAAGCGAATGGTAAAAGGTTGGCTATTTGTTTGAGTATTTAGATACAGGTATTTATCCACTATCGTACCGAAATCTAATTCAATCGATTCGTCGCCCGGATAAACGTCACAAGCATCTTCAATTAGCGTGCCATCAAACTCCACATCTGCAGAAAAAGCCGCAGTGGCACCCAAAAACCATAAGCTAAAGGCAAAGCTCATATTACGTTTAATATTCATAGTTATGACTGCCGCCTCCTATTCAAAAATAATGGTTAACGTGCCTGATGCAGTAAAATTATCCCCTACAAGTTCGCTTCCTGAACGCATGACAGGAACGGCTGAAAGGGATGGTAATGAAGCCGCATTAATCAAAAAGGCTTCATTCAATGGTTGAGGTTGGCCATTTTTTTGAATTTGAATTCCTAATTTGCCATTATTCAACGGTGTCACTGTTCTTAATGTCGCATTATCAAATCCACTTCCTGCAGGTGTTCCTCCGAATATCAAGCTGATATCCCACGGTTGTGTCATATCGCCAACACAATTTAATTGAAAAGGAATAGATTGCTTGAAGGCGGTACCGTTGATTTTTCGTACACCCACTTTACCGAATGAAACTTTTATTGGGTCGTCATGGCTTAATTGGCAAACAGGAGGAATAATTAGCGTGCCATCAAATGCCCAATTTGCTTGCGCTGAAGATATGGACATCACCATTATAAATCCTGCCATCCAATGCTTAATTTGATTGTTATTCCACATAATCATTCTCACTGATACTCAATTTTCAGTGTTGCCAGTGCTGTAAAAAATCCGCCATCGGTATTCGTAAAATTGGCATTACTGTTTTTTACTGGGGCAACCTCTAAGGTTGGCAGCGCTGTATATAACACATTGAAAGGCTGGTTAATAACTTGCTTAGCATTGTTCACATAAAAGGAAAGACCGAGTTTTGGGTTACTCGTTTTCAATGCGCCATTGCTATTAAATGATGTTCCATCGCCGACAAGCGTGAGCTTTATAGCGTTTTTCGCTAGATTTGTGCAACTGAGTCTCATCGGTACAGCACGCTTGTATTGAACTCCATCAATACGTGGAAGCAATATATCGCCAAAATGTATAGTTTCTTGTTGGTTGTTATTCAAAATGCACTCGGGCGGTGTCACCAATAATCGACCTTTTAGCTGGATACCAAGTGTTGCTGCTTGGCTTTGGCTAAACAGGCTAAGCATCATGCAGACCGAGAGAAGATAACGGAATAATTTCATTGATATCATCCTATTGGTAATCCAATACCATCGTGAGATTGCCCGTAAAATCCCCACCTGATGTTAAGTTTACCCCTGTAGGTTTAACGGGGACGGCATACAAAGCAGGCGAATTCCCATAATTAAAATTGAGTGTTGCGCCATTGCTGAGTCGGGTTCCATCACGGTAAATGGCAATACCTAAATTCGGGAGATTGGTCGTCACGGATGACTCACCATTAATTTGCCTATCAGTCCATCTCAGCGTCATCTTTAATGTATTCTTATATAAGCCATTACATATCAAGTTGTAATTGATAGGTGAGCGCCCATAAGCACCGTCAATCTTTGCCTGATGTATATCGCCAAAATCTACAGAAGTCGTTGTTGCACCGCCAAGGGTACATTCCGGCTCACCGTATACCGTCACACGAATTTGGATATTAGTGCTGAGATTTGCAGCGATAGCTTTGTAAGAAAAGCTGAGTGAAATCAGAGCACCAAAGAGAATTACCCCAACTAGGACAAGTGCTTTAAAGCATATCGTAAGAAAATAAGCTCCTCTCATCTCCATGCCCCTATTCATAACTTACCTGGAATCTAATTAACGCCTGATAAGCTCCAGTATTTAGTTGAGCAGAGGTACGTACTGGCGTTACATAGTAAGTTAATTGGTTTTGCCCAGGTGAAACCAATTGTGGTGTACTGTACTCACCTAAGTTAATTGGTGAACGCGCTGCATCACTTAATTGCAGGCCAATCCCCTGAACACCGATAACAGCTGCCAAGCGCGGGTCTTGGGTATCTATAGGAGCCAAAAAGCGGATCTTCATTGACGGCATTTGTTGGCTCCACAAAAGATTCCCCTGTGGAGTGCGGCTGCGACTTTCACCACTTAGACAATCTTCTAAACGCAGTTCAATCGCAACAGGGTTACCAGTTTGCCCAACATGCTGAAGCTGTCCTGTACCCACAGTACCTAAATTAATAGTTTGATATGCTGATGACATTGCTAAACGACAAGCACTTTCCGTCAAAGCTCCATGGACATATAGCGTGCCATGTGAACCATCTACATCCCAGCTATCAACTTTATTTAGGGCTGTTCCCATCGCCATGCTACTGAATAAATTCAGCGCTAAACTTCCTAAGCCCACATAACGGAGCATCCTGCTTGTGTTTGCCATGATATTCTCCTGCTATCTCATCGCGCATTTCAGATCAGTCTATTTTTTTTCAGGTACCACATGGCAGCTATTTCCCTGACATGTAAACGACAGTGTTGGGCGACCACCATAATCATTGATATAGGTCAGCACAGGTTTATTACCTAATGCGTCTGCACTGACGTTCAGTGCTTTGCTGCTTTTGGGGGCAACCATTACGGGCTCAAACCCTGCGACTGTCTGTCCATTTTTGTTGGGGACAGCATCGACAAAAGAAACGTAATAGGCAGTTGGGTTATTAATCGTATACTGGTTACCCTGACGCGTAAGAGTCACTTTTTCCTGCCATGGGTTATCCATTTGTTCACGTGTTGGAATGATTGATTTTGGTCGATAAAACAATTTAATACGTGTCTGTAATGCCAGTTGCAGCGTATTGGGTTTATCACTTTTCGGTGGAATCTCACGCAAATTAAAGTAATACACGGATTCTCTGTCTTGCGGCAGAGAAGCGGCACTTGGCAGAGCTTGGATTTTGATTTGGCTTTTTGCCCCCGGCTCAACACGCTGTACCGGTGGCAATACCGTAAATGGGTCGCTTATTTTTTCACCTTTCTCATTTTCCACCCAACCTTGAGCGAGATAAGGTAATTGTTTGTTTTCGTTGCTGATGTTTAAACTGATCGATTTTTCGTCTCCCGTAATAATCGCTCGAGTTCTGTCTAAGGCAACTGCCGCTTGAGCAGAAGATAGCGTTGTTGAAATCAACACAACACCAGCCAATGCGAATACTGCTTTATGGGCGTTTTTTTTGTTCATCAATTTGTTTTTCATCATGTTATTCATCATATTGTTATCTTCTATGGTTAAGGAGCACTCATCGCTCTTTGCGTACCACTCATTTTTATTATTTTTGTAACCAGCGGCTTGACTCCTTTGGCGCTGTTCTTTCAACAACAGGCACAACGAGTTCTGATGCTCTCGGCATTGCTTCTAATGCACGACTCGCTGATTGTGTTTTTATGGTCGCTGGCGATGCGGCTTTTGCTCCCGGTTTGTGGCACGGTAATAACCAGCTTGCCTGTAAATATTCATCTTCTGGCAAGGTATCAGGGAGTGTGATTTCACACTGCACTTGGTCATCCCAACGAACTTGCAAGGTATCTTTTGCGTTTAAACCAGTGAGATAGGTATTTCCATCATCACCCACCATACCGACTTGCTGACCACGACCATTTAAGACAATTGCCCCGAAAGGTGGTGTGCTATTGTCCGACAGCCTTAACAACGCCATCGCACTGTTTCCTGCGACAACATCAAATTGACGGTAGCCAATTGCTCCTTCCGTTAAAGTGCCTTGCTTTATAGATTGAGACACTTGCGCTTCATCTGGTAATGCATTCAAATCAACGCTAATTTGGTTACGGTAATAGCTATTCACGTCACTAATAACGGCTTGTCCAAAGCGGTTAGTGCGCACAATCGAGCCGTAACCACGTAATGGGATATTAGGTACTCCATCGGTATCAACAAATATGCGAGTACCACCAATTTGGCTACCACGATGCAGTACGGCACCTTTCTCCGTTGCGGTGAAACCACCTTGTAAAGAGAACCCCGCAGATCGATAACGGTCTTGTTGGTACGTTGCGTTCGCGTTGAGCTGTGCTAAGTCTCCCTGATGAGTGTAATAGCCGCTCACAAGTGCACCTGAACGTGCCCATCCGGTACTTAACTGATAGTTATTTCTTTCATCGATGGTGCTGTAGTAACTCACGCGCTGTGAGTTATCATTTTTATCCCAGCTACTGTTATAACTAATGGAACTTTTTTCACCCCAAGGCACTGTGAGTGACGCGTATACGCCATCATCATTGTTTTCACGATAACGATTTCGATATGCCGTCAAGTTGAGGCTAAGATTCTTCCATTTCCCAATATCAAAATAGCGAGCTAACGAAATACTATAGCGGTCGTTATCCGGTTGATCCCAATAGGTTTGATGGTAATAATTGATGAATGCACTTAGCCCTAACTCTGAAAATTGTTGGTTATAAGAGATGGTATACATTTCTTTGCTGTTGTATTGGCGTGCACCCGTTTCCTGCGCATCCAAATACTCAGACATACTCATAAAACCTTGCTCAGAGAATCGATATCCTGCAAATGTCACTTGGCTGTTATAAGTATCAAAACGTTTAGAGTAACTTAAACGATACGAGCTCCCGCGATACGTTTTATTGCCAATATCACCTAAGTTGGTTAAATGCGCCCGAGCATGAGTAATATCGAATGACAATGCGCCGAATACCATTAAGTCACGACCAATCCCTATAGCCGCGGATGCATAGTTTTCTGCACCAATTCCACCACCATACAGTGACCAGCCGTTGTTAACCCCCCAAGAGAATTCGCCACTTGCAAAGGTATCGCCACTAACATGATGGCGCCAATTTGTTGGGCGCCCTGCGGCTAATTTGTAACGCAGTTGCCCCGGGCGTGTTAAATATGGAACACTTGCAGTATTTACAGTGAAAGTCTGTGTTGAGCCGTCTTGTTCTTTAACTTCAACATCGATTTGCCCAGCTAATGCATCATTTAGGTCTTGGATACGGAATGGGCCCGCAGCGACTTGAGTTTGATAGATAATGCGTCCTTGTTGGCTCACGATGACGGTTGCATTACTTTTTGCTACCCCAGTAATTTCTGGTGCGTATCCACGTAGATTAGGTGGTAGCATATTGGTATCGGTAATCAGGCTAAGCCCTGTAAATCTGAAACTATCAAAAATATCAGAGGTTAAATAATCTTCACCTAAGGTGAGTTTTGCGCCTAAGGATTTGATTGCTCGGTAGACATAATAACGAGTCCAATCTAGTGATGTGGTCGTGCTTTGCCCTTGCTGCTTATCAATACGCATTTGCCAGTCAGCACGAACACGCCAAGCACCCAAGTTAACGCCAGCAACCCCATTACCGCTGGTACTGTAGTTGGTTTGTTGTCCTGAGCGGGTTTGTTGGCCCACTTGTGCATTTAAGTTGTAATCAAACAATGCGCCGGGTAATCCTTCTTCCCAGCGTGCAGGAGGATCCCAATTCTCAGCGGTATATTCGAGGTAGGCTTGCGGCAAACTAATATACATAGCCGAAGTTGCAAGGTCGGCTTTAACTTCAGTTCCGGGTAAACTTTCAAGCGATAAACATTGTCCTTCGTGCCACCACTTTAACGTCGACATCAATTCAGGTTTGATACCGAATTTTTCAACTAAAGCAGGGCTCAGGCAAGGGAGGCTTTCATTCGACTCACCTTCAGGTGCATAGTAAAAGACAGTTTCTTCCGGCATGCTTTGCTTGTTTAAGAAAACCGTAAAACTGTATTCACCAGGCATGAGATAGCCTGGACGCGCAAATTGGCTTAGATCAATGTTGTTACGATCATTGACGTCTAGCATATCCATATTAAATTTAATATCGGATGCGTGACCACCAAAGCTAATAGCCAACGCGACTAAAAGCCCTAATCTGCAAGGCCGAGTTATCTGTAACACAGGCGTGTGAATGAAATTCAGGGTCATCATCTCGACCTTCTTTTGCGTTCTTTTATCCGTAATGTCATTTCGCTCACGAAGCTCATCCTACAAAGGGGAGTTTCATTTATAAGAGGAACCGACTATTCATAATCCAGTTTGAAACGTAATTGACTGTAGTATTGGCCTGATGCCAATGGGCGGTTATTCGCCACCAACCGTAGCCGATAGGTGAGATCTTTTGTTCCAGCTGTTAGGGAGCTCACTGACATTCCTTGGCCAGGTATGGCAATTTCACCATCTCCCTCACGTTGAATTTGTAATCCAACACCTTGAGCTTGTCCGTTCACACCAAATAACCCCCTGTCATGGGAGCCATCGAATGTTACGCGAAAGTATTGCCAATTCGGTTTGTCAGGATTTTGGCGTTCAAGAACACAATTCACTAATCGGATAACAAAAGGGCGAGCAGGTCCTTGCCCATCACGGCGAATTTGAGTCAGCGCAATACTTCCCATATCAATAGTTTGATCACGGCTGCCGACATCAATTGCACATGCTGTTTCAATAATGCTTCCATTCATACTCACTGAGCCTTGAGCATATGCAGTTGATACCGCAGTCAACGTGCCTATACTTAAGATCAATGAAAACACTCCACTGGTTATCGAATTATTCATTGCTCCCTCTCTTACACCCAATTCAGTCGGAATGAGCCAACAAATTAATTTGTTGGCTCAAGATGAATTACTCGTAAGACAGAGTGAAATCCGCTACTGAGCTAAAGTCACCGGCAGTGATAGTGTCGATATCGCCACCATTACCTTTTAAGTAAGCAGCGAAATTCAGTGTGTTGTTACCATTTTGAATTTGTTGGAATGGTGCTGCTGTTCCTAAAGTCACCACATTGCCGCTACCATTAGTGATCTGAACACCAGCGCCTGCGCCAGTACCAACAATACCCAGTGTTTTATTGGTATTGTCGAAAGATGCAGCAGCACCACTAAAGGTTAATTGAACACCTTTAGTCAGTTTAGTGATATCACAGTTCTCTAAAGTGATTTCGAATGGACGTGGAGTTGATTTACCGCCATCAACTAATGCCATGTTAGAAATTTGACCTAATTCAACTGTTTGGTCGATTGAGCTAGGAGAGATTGAGCATGGAGCATCGATAATAGCGCCTTTGAACGTTACTTTACCGTGGCCTTGATCTGCTGCGTTTGCTGCAGAAGCTAATCCCAGAGCCATAAAAGTTGCCATTGCAATAGATTTCATTTTCATGAATATAAAGTCCTATGTTTATTGTTAAGTAAAGAATGAGTGTCAGTTTTCATTGCTCATTGCAGACACTCTATTTGCAATGAACTGGAAAAAAGCAAAGCACTAGTATTTGATTTAAAAAATCAAATACTAAAAATGAAATTGAATTGTTAATAATTAAAAAATATATTTAGTCTTCTATTAAAAAAACTTGAATTGGTACTTTAAATAACTCAGATAATTGAGATAAAAAATCAATGTTAATATGGTTAATTCCTGATTCATAACGGGAAATTTGCTGTTGGCTTACGCCAATATATCTCCCTAGTTCCTCAGCAGTTAATTTCATTTCTTTTCTGTGTTTTTTTATTTTTTTTCCTACAATAATATTAAATGTTGGTTTTATTATATTTTCTGACATAAGGTTAAACCTATTTCATAAATTGACTAGATCCAGAAAACCATCCTTCAGCTTTAAAATAACATTCCATATTATGGATATAATTTACTGAGTTATTTTGAAATCCAACACCATCTAATAAACAATTAATATCAATATCAAGCGAGTTCGCAATTTGCTTAATCTGCTCTAGGTGTAGTCGAATAACTCCGCGCTCAATACGTGAAACATGTTGCTGAGAGCATAAAAGTAAATCAGCTAACTCAGAGCCACTTAATCCTTTTGCTCGGCGGGCTTTATATATATTACCCCCGACAATTTCTTTAGGAGATAAGTTAGATTGCATAAAATCTTCCTCACGAAACTGAATGATTTACTAATTTAACTGTTGTCAAAATGCACCAAATTGACAATAGTTGTATATTGTTAGTTAAATATTTCATTAATGAATGAATAATTTTAATTTTGTATTTTATTTTTAAAATTATTAGTTAATTATTCCAAATAAAGCATTTCAGAATATTACAATGTGTAAGTTTGAAGTGGCATGGAGAGTTTGAATGTGTGAAAAAATTAATAAATTCAATGATCTTTTAATAATGGAATGTACTTATTTTTAGTAATGTATACATAGCGTTATTTACACGCTACGTATTTGACGTGTATTTTCATTTAACTTAAGATGCACCTAATTCATTACGTTTGTCAATTTGGTGCATTTTGACAACTCTTTTAGCGCCTTTATCCCACCATATAGCACCTTTCTTACCACACTCCCCGAAATCTTGCAGGGTTACTTGCTGTGTATCGTACGGTATGTTGTATATTCGTATGCCCCAAATAATCCTGAATTAAACGCGTATCGGCACCTCTATCCGCTAATGCATAACCACATGCATGTCGTAACATGTGGGGATGAATACCTAGGGTCAGCTCAGCTAGCTCGCCAAGTCGTGAAAAAAGTTGATAAAAGCGCTGGCGAGTCATGGCAGTCCCTCTTTCAGATAAGAATAACCACTGGCTTTCTTTCCCTTTCCATGTATTTCTAATTTTTAGCCAAGCTTTAATGAGTGGGAGCTCTTCATCAATCAGTGGGTGATTAACTGAAAAACCATTCTTTAAACGGTGTACATAAAGTTCATTACTTTCTAAGTTAAGATCAGATAATTTTAGCGATAGGGCTTCGCTTGCCCTTAGACCATGTATAAAGCACATATAAATTAAGCAAGAATTACGTTCGGGATGTCGCGACAAATGACAAGCAGCTAAAAGTCTAGATATTTCCTGTTGAGTTAAATACTTACGAGTGGACATGAACGTTTCCCTATTTAGTCAAAAAAGGTCAATCATATCTAAATTAATCGACCTAACACATTAATTTTTTTAGATAAATATAATGCCTTTATTCTATGAGTGAAATAAAAAATTATTTATTATCCGCCAAGTCGGTAATTGAAGACTAATTAACTAAAGTTTTATATTTGGTTAATCAATTTTTATTCTGTGTTATAAATGCGAGGGAAAAGGGATTATTTGCCTACGAAACAATACTTAATCGTCGATGAAAGCAGCTAATTTCCATTTTTCGTGCCGGCCCACTCACCATTCTACGAGTTGCTTTTAATGGCCCCATGTTGTTTTTTCCCGCTGTCTTTCTCCGAGTATTTTATGGTTAAATTCCTACCCGTTTCTTTAAAGGGAAAATTTCTTTAAGATGAAATGGAGTTAAGTCAAATAAAGTCACTATTAGGTTTCCATGAGAATACTATTAATTGAAGATCACCTAAAAACCCAAGTGTGGGTCAAAAATGGGTTAGAAGAAGCGGGTTTTCTCGTTGATGTGACTAATGATGGTCGCGATGGTCTCTATTTTGCCTTAGAAAACAGTTATCAATTGGTGATCCTCGATATCATGCTGCCTGGTATGAATGGCTGGGAAATTTTAAAAATCTTACGCACAGCTAAAAACATACCGGTGATTTGCCTCACTGCGCGGGATGCCGTTGATGACAGAATTAAAGGTTTAGAGCTTGGTGCCAATGACTATCTCGTGAAGCCGTTTTCGTTTTCTGAATTATTAGCTAGGGTTAAAAACCAATTAAAAATTAACCAGCCAGCCTCAACCACCATAACTATTGCGGATTTAAAAATCGACTTAACTCGCCACGATGTTGAGCGGGCTGGAAAGAAAATCACCTTAACTCGGCAAGAGTTTTCCTTATTGCTGTTCTTCGTTCTACATTGCGATGAAATTTTACCTAGAACCTTAATTGCTAGCGAAGTTTGGGGCATCGATTTTGAAAGTGACACGAATATTATTGATGTGGCTATCCGTCGATTGAGAAAAAAAATCGATGATGAATTTGACGTTAAACTCATCGAAACCATTCGAGGGATGGGATACCGTTTAAATAGGCCAATAGAATGAAAAAGAAATCACTTCGATTCAAACTTATTTCTCTGTTTATCATTCTTATGGTTACTAATGCTGGAGTGGTGACATGGATTTTGTATCATTCACTCAAAAATGAACTATCTCAACAAGATAATAATTTACTGGTTAACCGTGCGGAGCAGCTTGCCAAACTCATCGCTGGTGGCATTGATATCAAAACACTTCCCATGTATTTCCAAAGCATGATGGATATGCGCCAAGACTTGATCCAAATCTCTGATGCAGCAGGGCAAATATTGGTCACAACCAATCGCGAGTTATTGGGCTCCCAACCTCTTCAGTTAGTCAATCTTGAGCAGCTAAACATCAATGCCATTAACCATTGGCAAACTGCTCAAGGCATCCCTATTTCTGCGGTCTATTTTTCGATGAATTCTCCAATAGGGCCGCTCCATGTGGTACTTGGTAAAGTTTCTGTCGACCGTAGTGGCGTGTTGGCTCAATATCTCACCCAAAGCGTGGTGATTTCTGTCCTCTCAATTTTGCTGATGGGGCTACTTAGCTTATGGCTGTTGAAAAAAGGGTTATCCGACATTCAAGCATTGAGCCAGATAACGGTCAAAACAGACGTTCATGCATTAAATGATCCAATCGATATTGATCAGCTACCACAAGAGCTAAAAGAGCTGGGCGAATCAATGAATACGATGCGCCAGCGGTTAAAGCATGATTTTGTCAAACTTACTCAATTTGCTGATGACTTGGCGCATGAGTTGAGAACCCCAATTAATGCGATTCGGGTACAAAATGAAATTACACTTCAGCGCTCGCGCAGTGTTAGCGAATATGAAGGGATGATAGTCAGTAATATTGAAGAGCTCGATAAACTGTCACAAATGATCCAAAGTACTTTGTTTATTGCCCGTGCGGAAAATAAAAATATTACCTTAAATCGAGATAAACTTTCTTTATATACGTTAGTTAACGATGTTTACGAACTCTTTTCTGCCTATGCAGAAGAAAAACAGATTGAGCTGTATTGTGAGCCCTCATCCCTGACTCTGGATGCTGACCCAGTATTACTCAGCCGAGTTTTAGTGAATATTGTCTCCAACGCGATTAAATATTCTCACTCAGGCACTCGCGTCGTTACCCAAATTATTGCGCTGCCGCAACAGCGAGAAATTAAAATTACTAACCAAGGTGAACCTCTACAAAATAGTGATGAAATTTTCACCCGTTTTTGGCGCGGGGATAATGCTCGAACGACAGAGGGAACAGGACTCGGGTTAGCGATTGTGAAAGCGATAGTCGGATTACATGGCGGATCAGCGAGTTTTGAACACCATGCAGGAACCAGTACCATTACCCTGAAATTTCCTACAATTAAGTAAGATGACAAATTTGTCATCTTACTGTCAGCCACTTTTGTCGTACTTTCGGTATAACTAATTTCATATCCTTTTTGCTATGGAGCGCATGATGAAAAAGTTACCTAAAATTCCCGCATCTCAAATCACGGATGAAACCCTCTTTTTTATGAAACGCCGTCAGCTACTTAAGGCTTTAGGCATTGGAGCTGCAGGTTTAACCGTTGCGACGACGGCTAATGCAGGGCTGTTTTCTTGGTTCAATGACGATACGCCAACACCTCCGATGACGCCAAGAAAACCTCTGACATTTATTCAACCTGAAGAGTTTCAGCCATCTTTAACCCTCACCCCTGAAGATAAAGTGATTGGTTATAATAATTTTTATGAATTTGGGCTCGGTAAATCCGATCCTGCCGAGAATGCCCATACTTTAGTCACGGATGAGTGGACGGTGACAATAGATGGCGAAGTGAATCGTCCCCTGACGCTTAATTTAGATGACATAAACACTAAGTTTCCCTTAGAGGAGCGCATCTATCGCATGCGCTGTGTTGAGGCTTGGTCGATGGTCATTCCATGGGTTGGCTTTCCTTTAGCGAAATTATTGGCTTTAGTCGAACCTACTAGCAAAGCTAAATATGTGGCTTTTGAAACACGCTACGCACCAGAACAAATGCCAGGACAAAAAAGTCGTTATATTGGTGGTGGTTTATCGTACCCCTATGTTGAAGGGCTACGCTTAGACGAAGCTATGAATCCACTGACTTTGCTGGCGACCGGCGTTTATGGAAAAACATTACCCAACCAAAACGGAGCACCGATCCGGTTGGTCGTCCCATGGAAATATGGCTTTAAAGGGATTAAATCTATCGTCAAAATTCGCCTTACTGAGCAAATGCCTGACACGACATGGAACTTATCAGCGCCGAGCGAATATGGCTTTTTTGCCAATGTGAATCCAGATGTAAGCCATCCTCGTTGGTCACAAGCCACCGAACGTTTTATTGGTGCTGGGGGCTTAGGCCAAGTGACCCGCCAGCCAACATTGTTGTTTAATGGATATGGCGAACAAGTGGCAAGTTTGTATCAAGGAATGGATTTGCGGAGATATTATTGATGCCCCAAGACAATAAGTTCATTGTTGGATTAACCAAAGGGAGCTTTCATCTTATTGCTTTGCTCCCTTTGGTATGGCTGATTTTTTTAGTCGATACCCAACGGCTTGGAGCCGACCCTGCCAAAGATATCCAACATTTTACAGGAATAGCGGCTTTACGTCTGCTTGTTATTATTGTACTGATCCCACTGGTTGCGAAATTATTGCGATTTACTGCCTTGTTTCAGACGCGAAAATTACTGGGGTTATGGTGTTTTTTCTGGGCTGTGCTGCATTTAAGTAGCTATCTATTACTGGAAATTGGCATAAATAATTTGGTGCTATTTTTCGAAGAGATTTTTTCGCGGCTCTATTTAGTGATTGGCGCGATAGCTTGGTTGTGTTTATTGTTGATGGCAGTCAGTTCATTCAACCGTATACGTCTTTATTTGGGCATATGGTGGAAAAGAATTCATATGCTGCTTTACCCTACGCTCATATTGGCGCTTTGCCACTATACTTTGTCATTAAAAACCTTAACGCCTGAACCATTTATCTATTTAGCCATCGTGGGAAGTGCGTTTACTTATCGCATGCGGAGCCAGCAAACACAACGAATAAAATCTTAATAAAGGTTGACGTTCTTTAATTGTATTCCTACCTGATATTATCTAATGCCAGTACTGAAGTTTCTCAGTATTAGGCATTCACTTTATCAAAGCACAAAATTATATGTGTGAAATATAATCTCTTAATACTCATTATTAGTGTAATAAATGCCCTGGTTTTTAGATTGTGTTGGAATTTATTGGGTGCTAGTGATGATTTCTGTGGTATATAATTTCGATTATAAATTTTACGGTAATTTATAATTAATTTGTTGGTGTTTGTAAATAACAAGGTTAAGATAAATCTTAAAAAAATCTCATATAATTTACAAACACAAAATCTGAGTAAAGCTACTTTTTTAAGTTGTATTTCGTGGTCGAAATTTAACCATAAAATACATCTCATTAGTAAAAAATATGTTTTAATATTTTTAAGTGTATCAAAATGTAATTTTTTGGGTGGTAAGCTTTGATTTTTAATCTATAACATATTGTTATTTATATTATTAATTTAAGTGTGATTTTTTTTTGTTACATTTCTCCTATATTAATAGAGCGATAAATGTTTTTAATAGTAATCAATTTGCTCTATCGATTATACAAAATAAATAATCAGACATATAATAATCAAAAATTTTAGGACGGTATCTATGGTTCAGATTGGTGCCTATAATTAATTTTTAATATAAAGGTTAAATTAAATGACTTATTTTTCTAATGAGATAAATAAAGAAATAGGGCAGTATCTGAGAGGAATTAGAAAAGAGCGAAACTTAACAGGGGAAGAGTTGGCAAAAAGATTGAATATTAGTCAACAGCAGATATCTCGATATGAAACGGGAAAAACAAAACTGACATTTGAAATGATGGACACAATCCTTTTGATATTCAATAAGTCATGGAGAGACCTTTTTAATCATGTAATAGATAGATACGATAATGAAAGATTACAATGTATTATAAAAAATGAAAATAATTATTTTGCTATCTTAGATAAAGACACTAAAAAAATGTGGCGTTAATTCAGTTAATAAAAATATAACCTATTTTACAAAGTGTAATCAGTAAATATAACTTGTATATATGATAACTTTATTAAAAATAATCATTAATTTAATTAAAAATAATGATTATTTTTATCTAAAGTTGTTATTAACAACTATTTGGCGAAACATACATTATACGAGTATTATACAGGATTAAATAATCATGAAATTGAATAAATTTGTAATGGGTGCTGTATTTGCATCAGGCTTTGCTTCGTTCGCAGCAATGGCTGCTTATACTGGTACACCTACTAACGGTACTATCGAATTTTCAGGTGAATTAGTGAATTCTGCTTGTGGTTTAAGTGAAGAATCAAGTCCTGTAAAAGTAAACTTTTATCAGATCCCTGTTTCTAATTTAAAAAATGGTGAGCGTGCAGGTAATATCAAGAAAGATATCGTTCTGCAAGGGTGTGATACTACCGTTGCACAAACTGCAACTGTAACTTATACACCATCAACTATTAACCCTAATGATAATACATTAGCGGCGTTCACTTCAGGTACTGCAAGTGGTGCTGGTATCGGTTTAAGAGACAATGGAAATAAAGATGTTGTTTGGGGACAAGCTTCTACAGCAGTTAATTTAACTGATGGTAAAACTGCAATTCCATTCGTTGCTTATTTAAAATCTGATAATGCATCTAATGCAGTAACTCCAGGTAGCTTTGATTCAACCATCAATTTTAAAATTGATTACCAATAATTTGTAATTGATTTTATACCAAGATGCGGAGTGTTAAATACTCCGCATTAATAAAATCTACCAATAACTAAATGGTATTATCCATGACTATTCGGGTTGCAAAAATAGCACTAGGCTCTAGTTTGCTATGGCCTCTATTAAGTTGGGGAATGACCGCCAATAACACCCCCGGTGATATTGTAATGCAAGGTGAATTAATAGAAGCCTCATGTACGATTGATCCTGAAAGCCGAGAACTTTGGGTTAATTTTGGTGAAATCAGTGCCCGAGAGATCACTCCTGAAGTCAATATGCTGGTGAGTAAGAATTTTGCTATAAAGCTCGTTGGATGTACGTTGCCTTCTAATGATAAAGGTAGTGCATCACGCGCGCAAATAACCATGATGGGAACATCTGTTAATGATGATCAACTTTTACAAGTAAGTGGCGATTCAGAGGGGTTTGGAATTCAGTTTAGAGACTCTCACGGCGAAATACTTAAACTTAATAGAAAAATGCCGGATTACACATTATTAGAAGGGCGCAATAGATTAGATTTTACTGCAATTTTAGTTGCTTATCAAAAGCATATTAAGGCAGGTGATTTCGCTGGAGTTCTAAGGTTTAGAATGGATTATTTCTAAAGCTAATAATAATTACATATAAAAGAGAATTGAGCTAAATCTCTAGCCTAATGAGTGAATACTGAGTAACTAAAATGATTATTTTAAATGGAAATATAAATAATATAAAAAAACTATTTGCAATATATATTGCAGTACTTTGCTATTCACCAAATATGTCTGCAAATGATCTTGTTGAGTTTAATGTTGACGTATTAGATGTTGGTGACCGTAACAATATTGATTTAACTCGATTCTCTAAAGATAATTTCGTATTTCCTGGGACATATTTATTAGATCTCTATATTAATGGACAATCATTGTCTCAGCAGAAGGTCACTTATATTACCGATCCTCACGATAGTGAAAAATCATTAGTTTGTTTTACCCCTAAGCAAATTGAAATGTTAGCGCTCAAAGAAGATGCGTTAAAAAAAATCCAAGCCATATCCCCTGAATGTTCAAATATTTTACCTATTTCAGGCGTTAAAATTAATAATCATGAAGGCAAACTGGATATCACTATTCCACAGGCATGGATGAAATATTCCGATCCTAGTTGGGTGCCGCCTGAGCGTTGGGATTCAGGGGTTTCAGGCCTTATATTTGATTATAACCTGACCGGGTCAGTTTCTCGTTCTTTGACGACACATACAAATAAACACTCATTATCAGCATATGGCCAAACGGGATTTAATTTGGGCGCATGGCGTTTTAGAGCTGATTATCAAGCTAATTATAATGAGCGTGGCGATAGAAAATTCGATTGGAACCAGTTTTATGCATATCGTCCTCTGATCCACATGGCGGCTAAGCTGACACTGGGTGAAATTTATCTAAGTTCTCAGGTTTTTGACACGATTCGCTTCACTGGTTTTAACCTTGCCAGTGATGAACGTATGTTACCGCCGAATCTACGAGGATATGCACCACAGATTAATGGTATCGCGAAAAGCAATTCAAAAATTGTTGTGACTCAAGCTGGGCGTGTCGTTTATGAAACGACGGTACCTGCGGGGCCATTCAGTATTCAAGATTTGCAAAGCTCAATCCGTGGAACCTTGGATGTCAAAGTTGAAGGTGATGACGGCGAGGTATCGACTTTTCAAGTTGATACGGCAAATATCCCTTATTTAACTCGCCCGGGTTATGTGCGTTACAACGCTTCGGTCGGTAAGCCATCTCGATTTAATCACAAGCCTGAGGGGCCAATGTTTGCCACGGGAGATTTCTCTTGGGGGCTGAGCAATAACTGGTCACTCATTGGAGGCCTACTTTTTGCGGGTAGGGATTACACCGCAATATCTGCTGGGTTAGGGCGCGATTTATCTATATTTGGTGCACTTTCTGCAGATATCACACAATCCATTAGCCGAATGCCGGGTGATAACACACAAACGGGTTCTTCTTATCGTCTGAGTTATTCAAAGTCATTTGATGAACTTAACAGTACGATTACTTTTGCGGGTTACCGCTTCTCGCAGGATAAGTTTAGAACGCTGTCGCAATATTTAGATGAGCGTGAAAACAAATATCTGGGTATTGGCCGTCAAAAAGAGATGTATACCGTTACAGGGAATAAAACTTTTTGGGCGGATGATCCTGATTGGAGAACGACAGTATTCTTAACTTATACCCATCAGACCTTTTGGGACCAAACATCTCAAGATAGATATGGCTTATCCGTGGGGCGAACATTTCGTCTAATGGGCATCAATGGTGTTTCAACCAATATTGCGGCTTACCGTTCTGACTATCGAGGTCGACGTGACGATAGCATTTCACTTTCGGTTTCAGTGCCTGTTGGTGATAGCCGTTGGGCTGGATACGACTTGCAAAATAGTGGTAGTAAGACCAGCCATATGCTGTCTTACAGTGATAACAGGGATACGAATAATTTATGGCGAGTTAGAGCCGGCCGAAGCAGCGATGATCGCGTCCGGTTTGATGGATATTATCAAAAACGGACGCAACTTGCTGAAGTTAATAGCAATGTGAGCTATCAAGAAAGACAAACGGCATCGATCAACGGGACATTGCGCGGTGGCTTCACTGCTACTAAGCATGGTGCTGCATTGCATAACAGCACCGGTACAACGGATACAGCAAGAATTATGGTCGATACCAACGGTGTTGGTGGCGTGCCGTTTAACCATGAAAAAACGCGAACTAACTGGGCTGGTATCTCTGTTGTGCCTGATATTGTCAGCTATTACAGCTTCGACACACGTATTGATGTCGATAAGTTAAAAAATAACGTTGATACCAATAAGGCGATCGCAACCTCGACATTAACAGAAGGGGCAATCGGTTATCAGCGATTTGATGTTGCACAAGGTGAAAAGCTCATTGCCACCATTCGTTATAACGATACGGTACCTCCGTTTGGTGCTGATGTGACAAACGCGGATGGAATTAACATTGCCATGTTAATGGAAAATGGGTTGGCGTACTTGATGGCAGTAAATCCTAAAGAAACGTTAACAGTATCTTGGGGTGGAAAAGCGCAATGTAAAATTCAACTGCCTGAAAAAATAAATTCGGGCATGTCAGTTTTGCTGCCTTGCCAATAATGTAATGACAGTTTGAAAAAGTATTCTATAAGGTAGAGAAAATGGCGATTCGTATAAATAAATGGGTAGGTGGTTTGCTAGTTATGATGGTTGGCGTAGGGCAATCATATGCAGGTATTTCACTGGATAGAACGCGACTGATTATTACAGGCGATGAAAATTCTGCGAGTGCTAATTTATCAAACACCAGCTCAAGTATTCCTTTTCTTGCTCAGTCATGGGTTGAAGATGCCAATGGAAAAAAAATTACATCGCCATTAGTTGTATTGCCCCCATTACAGCGCATTAATGGGGGGCAAAAAGGGGTTGCTCGTGTTTCAAAAACAGCCGAGATAGATAAGTTACCTCAAGATCGTGAAAGTCTATTTTATTTAAATGTACGCGAAGTTCCGCCAAAACCCGATAAACCGAATGTTTTACAGTTAGCGATGCAATCGCGTATTAAATTATTTTATCGGCCGACAGCCATTATTCCTAAATCTAGAAGTGCGGTTTGGCAAGACCAAGTCATATTTTATAAACAGGGAAATAACTGGCGTGCTGAAAACCCAACACCTTATTTTGTAACCATTATTAGCCTTAATAATAAACCAGTGGCAGAAGGTGGAAAAAAACTAACCGATTTTCCAGGAGTGATGATTGCCCCTAAATCGCATCTCGATATTAAGGTCAATAGTTCAGGCGAGAGTTTCACCATGATGTATGTGAATGATTATGGTGGTCATCCAGAACTTAAATACAGTTGTAGCGGAAATACGTGTAAAGCGTTACCACCAGAGCAACAGATTCGCTAGGAGTATTGATATGAACATTAGGTGCTTAGGGATCGTGTTATTGGGATTAGGAAGTTTCTCCGCAGTTGCAGAAATTGCGGATGAAAAGCTGTCTCGCCAAACATTGCTAGACGTACATAGTACTGTGCATTTGACAGGAAGCGTTTATGCATCACCTTGTGTTCTTGAATTAGAAACACAAGAGCAGTATGTCGATTTAGGTGACATCAATGCCAGAGAATTTCACCGCATTGGCGATAGAAGTACTCCTGTTGCATTTAATATTCGGCTCAAAGATTGCCAACGCGGGGCATCCAAGTCATTTGTGAATGCTGCTGGAGAGGCAACTCAAAATGCTCAGCGTTATTACTTGACGGGAGAAAGCGCAGTTTCATTGAGTATTGCGGGAGATACGGATTTTTTTAACCCTGATCTTGTGCGAGTTACAGGCGATGTTCGAGGCGCAGGATTACGTATTTCCAGTAAAGATCATCAAAACTTAATGGTCAATCAGCCAACAAGTTCATGGGTGATCAAACCTGGTGATAACAACATTACACTTAATGCCTCATTGGAATCTACAGCACAGTCTGTTTCAGCGGGAACTTTTAGCGGATTAGTTAGGCTAAAACTGGAGTATTTATAACCATGTTTGTATCCAACAACAAAAAACTAAAAGATATGACTATTGTGGCCGGTCTACTCACAATAGGGTTAATGCCGTTATCTGCTTTAGGCTTTCCTCACGGCTCCGCTATACCTGATGGGGGGACTTACACATTCGAAGCGACAATGAATAATCAGCTACTGGTCAATGAGAAAGATGCTGAAACAGTATTCAATTTTGATGTGGGTAACTGGCCTTTTTTCGATATTTACTGCCAAAGTTATATGAAGCCAGGAGGTCCTGGAAATTCAGATCCTGATTCAGGAATGACATTTGATTTAATGTCAACCATTCCTACATCAATGCAAAACCCAGGGTACCTGAACCTTAATGAATATTTTGATGTAAAAGTTGAAATTCAAATAGGGGGAAGGGTTGGTCAGAAAGTTACTGTCCCAGTGAAGGATATGTGGAATGGGGGATCTGACCCAATAGAGTGTACACCACCGAGTGTTAATAGCCGTGACTATGGCGTCGAGCTACGGACAGGGTCGAGTGGGACAATCACGTTTAGGCTGAAAAAACCGATTATTAATGGCATTACCATCAACCAAGCTGAGCTGGTACAGGTTTTTGCCAAAAAAGGCAGCCCAGCGAATGGCAGTACAGCTTATGCGCCAATCCCTTCAACTCGGGTTGTTTTAGGAGCAGGGATTATCACAGTTGCTGATGAGTGTACGATTAATGAAGGTAACCCAATTAATATTGATTTTCTTGATGTAGCAAATACGAGTGAACAGTTAAATGGAATTAATTATGCTCAGCCCTTTAAGATCCCAGTTAAATGTACCGGTGGAAGTTTTACGACAGGTGATTTAAATATCAAGCTGTCACTCTTACCGGGGGCGTCAGGCAGTGCGGATTTTAACCCTGATTATTTCGGTACGTTAAAAAACGGCGTGAAACGCACAAATCTTGGCATTGTGGTGACTGATAATGTGGCGGTTACATTGGTAAAACCGAATCAAGCATACCAAGTGCCTGACTTTATTAATAACCAAGGTACCTGGAACTTAACGGCTGCGCCAATAGCTGCGCCTGGTAGTAGTGTGGAAGAAGGTGAATTTACAAGTACCGGGACAATCCTTGCTGAATTCCAATGAGGCCAATCATGCGAAATAATAATCAGATAAAGCGTACAAAATATTTATTGTCGATTGGCTTATATTTATTAATCTCGGGGCCGATGAGTGCGAGTGTGATCCCAACTAATATGGGAAGCTATTCATTCAGAGGCATGGTTATTGCTACGCCATGTCAGATAGCGCCTGGAAGTGAGAAGGTCCCTGTTGATTTTCAACAAATCTCGGTCAAAGATCTTTATAAAGAAGGCAAATCGAAACCTTTAAATTTCTCAATTCATTTAACGAATTGTAATACGACTATATTTAAATCGGTGACAGTGACTTTTAATGGAATTGAAAATAAGAATCTTCCTGACCATCTTGCGATTAGTGACCAAAGTGAAGCTAGCGGAATCGGTATTGGGTTATTAAACTTAAATGAAACACCCATAGAATTGAATACGCCATCATTAGCACAAAATCTGGCAACAAATAATACGGAAATTCAATTTAAGGCTTATGTCGAGGCTGAGCCTGAAGCGAGAATTAACCAAACGATTACCTATGGGAATTTTTATAGTACTGCGTACTATACATTAAATTATCAATAACGAATGAAAACATGATGTTTGCAATCAAAATTAAAGATAATAAAAAAGAACGTTATCCATGGGTTCTTTTAAGTTTTGTCGTTATATTTTTTGGCATTATATTGCATATTTATCTGCCGAATATGGGCGGAACAGGTTTGTCATTACCATTCAATATAATTAGTAGTTTTTTTATTGCTTTTTTTATTGTATTGGTTAGTATTACACAAATTAAAAATTCAAGCTTATATTACTCTAAGTCGAGTAATTATATTACGATTGGATTGGTCTTATTATTAGGCTTGTGTTTTTTTGCGCCTAAAGATTACCAGTTTAATGCATACTTGACAGCATATTGGTTATTGGGCGCGTTATTTTTTTATCAAGCTTTACTGCAAATAAATATTTCAGAAACTGTATTGAAAATAATTGTTTGCAGTATATTATTTTCTGCTATTATTGAGAGCCTATTTTCAATAGCACAAATTTTTAATTTTTTTCCGATATCAGGGGATAGGCCATATGGCGTATTCCAACAAGTTAATGTTCTCTCTAGTTTTATTTGTGTTGGCATTGCCAGTGCAATAGGTATGTTTATTTTAATGAGAACTGTCACATGGTATGCGTCAGCCATTATCATTGTGAGTCTCGTTTTAATGAGTGTGGTATTGCCATTGTCTCAATCATTAACTGGATATTTAAATTTATTATTAATTGTTATTGTTTTTTATTTTTTTGCAAAGTATCATCGTAAATATATTTTTTATTCTTTAATGTCGATTGTTATCGGTCTTATTATTGGCTATGGAATAAAAATTGGTTTTAATATTTCTGACTTTTCTGAAAGTAAATTACAGACATCGCACATTAGATGGGTGTTATGGCAGCATAGTTTATATTTATTTAGTGAAAATATTTTATTTGGTACGGGTGTTGGTAGTTTTGAATCTGTATTTTTAGAGCGCTTTGGTGGTGGGTTACTTGGAACCAGTGAAAGGGTCATATCACATCCACATAATGAGATATTACGTTGGATGGTTGAAGGTGGGGTAGTTGGCATTGCTGCGATATTGTTAGTTATTATTGGTAGTGGGTATCTACTTTATTCTTCATTAAAAAATAAAAATAATAATTATGTTTTTTTAGTTATTGCGTTACCAATTGTTTTTCATATGATGACAGAGTTTCCATTGTGGCTATCAATACCTCATGGGGTGGTATTGATACTACTAATACGTTGTGCCGATATTCCAACTAAAAAGTATCATTTAAATAAAATTGTAGGGTATTGTTCGAAAACAATTATTGCGTTAGGTGGTTTGTTATCCATGGGGTTGCTGTATTTTACTTTGCAAACGCAGCAATATTTAACGTATATCGAAAAAACAGGGCAACAGTTTCTTCTTTCTATGAATGAGCCCGATTATAGCGAGTGGAAATATTACTTAATCAATGATCGTTATAAATTGGATCTCAATATGGGGTATTTGTTACGCTATAACGAGACACAGAACCCCTATTACTTGAATTTATTTTCGTCTTGGGCAGAAAGCTATTCTCGTTCTTGCCCAGATATTAATGTTTATTTTTCTTGGATCCTTGTTTTAAATGAATTAGGTGAGAAAGAGAAAGCAAAAAGCGTCAAAGGAAAAGCGATTTTTTTATTTGATAATAATGAGAGATTAGAAGGATTGAATTTTTAATTATTCACGTGGTAATTCGTGAGTTAATTAAAAATCTAAAGGATTTATTGGTGTTAATTATCAATAAATAGGGCGTTTTATTAATTAAAATCTATATTAAAGGAAATAACATGAAAAAGTTAAATGCTATCGAAGCTGCTGCTGTAGTTGGTGGAACAAAACAAGTTTGTACTGATTCTTACGAGAGCATCACTGTTGGTGGTGTTAAATCTTGCCAATTAGTAACGACTTGTACTGATAAGCACGGTAACAAAACATACAAAGCGAAAGCTGTTGGTGCATCAAACTGTGATGTAACAGCTCCATAGTATTAAATTTAATTTTTATTAATTGATACATGGGGAGTTATCCCCATGTATTTTTCGTACCTGAATGGAATTAACTGTTATGAATACTCGTTTTAAACCAATAACTATCACACTTTATACTCTATTTGTTATTATTGCTTCTTCACTCATGACGGTTTTGTTCTATCATATTTTTGTTTTTAATACTTTCTCAAATGATGATGCACAAGGCTCTTCTTTTATTGAATTTAATAGTGAACAAGTTCTGTTGAGTCCAATAAAAGAAAATAATAGCATCATAGAAGTCCTTTCTTATGGTTGCCATTATTGTGCAGTAAATCATGACAATGTCAGCCAATTCGAAAAAACACTCCCTGAGAATGTCAACTTTAAAGTCGTTCATTTAGCCATGGATAATAATATGGGGCTGGCTGCCTATGCGCCTATTTTTGCGACATTGGAAGAGATGGGGGTGGAATCTCAATTACGTCAGGATCTTTATACTGCCGTTATCAACGATAAGCTTGATTTAGCTAATAAAGATGTCTTAAACCAATGGTTAAAACGGCACAATATTGATTCAACCCAATACCTAAAAACCAGTGAAAGCCAAGCCGTTCAAGAACGTCTAAAAAATATGCTTGAAATTAGCAAATTTTATCAAATTACTGGAACACCTGCCTTTATTATCAATAAACGCTATGTTGTTTACCAAGACCGTGATTTTGCAGACTTTACTGCCTATATGCTTGAGTTATTAGATAAAAGTAATAAGGAGTTACGGTGATCCGGTTTTTCATTGTCTGGACGGTATTTACAGCGAAAAACTGTTTGATGCCGTTTAAAAAAGGATATCAAAAACTCAATCATAGTGGACTTGCCTTTTTACGGTTGTTATTGCGCCGAGGCTATATCACATCGGTATTATTTGTTTCTAATTTATTATGTCGTGTAGGTTTATTAGGTCGTCAATATCGTAATCGGAATAAAGTCGCCACGGAAAACTTTCGTAGTTTAATGGAAACGAAAGGGCATATTAATATGGGCTGGATAGCCGTTCGACGCTTCATTTTGGAAGAGGCAGCCACATGGGGACAAAACCAAAAAATCATGGCGCAAGTTCGAGTTTGTACACTTGAACTTGATAGCGTCGTTGCGCCCTTACACCAACAAAATAAACCCGTTGTACTTGCTCCGTTGCATATGGTTTCTGATGTTTTAGCCACCATGGTTGGGGCGGGGGTGACTCCTGGGAATGCGACGGTGGTGGTTTCGTCGAGCGCAGAGCAGCAAAAGTATAACGCTTCGGCACGTGAGTTAGGTCAGGTGAATTTATCTTATTGTTCTATTCATCAGGGAAATAAAGTATTAGCTAGCCAATTAATGACTGCGATGACAGAAACGGCGGCCGGGCAAAAAAATATGATTGTTTTCCCTGATATTACCCCTGATTACACGGTTCAAACAGAGGAAGGGGCGTCGAGCAAATTATCGTGCCACTTATTTAACCGTGCAGCAAAGCTACACAATGGTGTCGTGCGTTTGTCCAGTGCGATTTCGGCACAGGTAGTTTTTTATCATCTGTACTACCAAAATGGTTTACAAATCAAGGTTTATCCGCCTGTTGCAGCAAAAGATGTTGCAACTCAAATGCCAGCCATCATTGAAAATGCGGTTCGTCATTATCCCAATGATTGGCTTTTATGGCATAGCCATTCACTTTATTTTATTAGCCATTAAATAATAATGAAAAATATTATTCCAAATTTTGTTTCTCAAGAAGAAACCAATGAATGTGGCTTAGCATGTATTGCGATGTTAGCACAAACCCAAGGTCTCAACGTTTCTCTTGAAACTCTGCGAGAGGTCTATCCAGCATCGGATCATGGAACTTCTTTGATTGACCTTTCGTCCATTTTAGCCAATTACGGTATTGCGACGACACCGGTGTTATTTGAGCACCAAGAGCTCAATAGTTTACCACTTCCCGCTATTTTACATTACGGAGCAAGCCATTTTGTGCTGCTTGCTTATCGCAAGGGAAATAACGTGTGTGTGATGAACCCTGCAATTGGGCAGCAGTGGCTACCTTTCTCTGCATTAAAAGCGGAAATCAGCGGTTATGCATTAATTTTAGAACCGGATACCGCGCTGGAAAAAATTGAATCATTAGCACCGGAAGACAAAAATGATGGGGCAGGGAAAAAAGCCCCTCATGCAATGAGCCTGAAAGAAACCTCAGAGATTCGCGGTGTTTATTGGTTGATGATATTCGCTTTTTTGGTTTCTTTAACGCTATTTTTAATGCCAGCCATGGTGAGCAATGCAATCAACCAAGCCTTTTCCGACGCCAAAAATGCCATTTTCCCTTATGGCTGGTTTATTGTTGCCTTTGTGGTTGCAACACTATTAGCCCTTGGTGTGAGAATGCTGAGTGAGAGATTCGTAAAACACTTTGTGTTGATTAAAAGTGGGGTTGGTTTCTCTCGTTTATTGAGTAATCCATTGCGATTTTTTGAAAAACGCGCACCCGGGGATGTTTTTAGCCGTTTTGTCGCTTGGCAGGGGGCATTAACCGAAAAAATTGAGCTGGATAACGGGCTACGAACGGATTGGGTTATTTGTGCGATAGCATTAGGTACCATGTTTTGGATTGCACCCGTATTAGCGGCTATTTCAGCTGTGGGTGTTACCGTGATGGGCTTAATTAGTGTATGGGCGATTATTCGTGATCGGTGGTATACCCAGCAGTTACAGCTAAAATCGGCAGAATTAAATGACTTTTTTATGGAGACGCTGCAAGGCATTCTGACCATAAAAACAGCAGGGATAGAAAATCAGCGTAAGGCGCAATTTGCATGGCTAAGCCGTGAATTGTTTACCTGTATACAACGCAGAAATGTGTATCAACAAATTAAAGATGGCATCTATCAATTAACTGGTAGTTTGGAGATGGTCATTTTTATGTTGGTGGTTTTACCCATGGTGGCCAATGAGTTAATTTCGTTGGGGGATTTCTTTGCTTATAGTTTCTTGCGTCAAATCTTTACCAATTATGTGACGCGTATTTTTTATGCGATTATACATAAGTCGCAACTGCATATTATTGATACACGCGCCCATTCTTTATTCCCTAAGAAAAGCGAGCAGGACACCGCACCATTCCACGAAAAACAAACCTCAGTACAAGGAAAAGCACCACACTTATCTTTCAAGGGGATCCATTTCAGTTATGACCCTGCAAAACCGATTTTAAATAATGTGTCATTAGACTTACCTTCAGGCACGCAGGTTGCCATTGTTGGGGAGTCAGGGGCAGGAAAAAGCACGTTATTACGTACCATTGCGGGTTTATTCAGCCCACAGCAAGGAGTATGCGAATCCAATGGTGAAGCCGTCAGTGTGCAGCAGCTTACGCAATTGGTTTGCTTGCAAAGCCAAGAAGATATTTTATTTAATGCGACCGTCTTAGATAACATTACACTATTTGACCCTAACTTCCGCGAAAAAGATAAAAAAAGAGTCGAAGTGCTGCTTGATAAATTGGCACTCGGCGCAGTGATTACTCAATTACCTGGTGGGGTTAATGCGTTAATAAGAGAAAGCCATGCGGCGCTATCACTTGGGCAACGTCAACGTTTGTTATTGGCTCGTTCGTTGTACAGTGCCCGCCCTATTTTGTTATTGGATGAGCCCACCGCCAATTTGGATGAAGAAACGGCGAAAATAGTCATGGCAACCATTCAGTCACATTGCCAGAAAACAGGTAAAACATTGATTGTTGTCACTCATAGTGAAGAGTTAGCGGCTAATTTCGATGCACTTTACCGAATCGTGGATGGGGAATTAAGTCTTGAGAACAGCACCAATAAAGCCCCTTGTGTCACAGCAGGCACGCCTCAATCTGAACCTTCTTTGTTAGCGGCAATGGAAGGAACTTCCTTATGACCTCCCGCCATGTAGCACCAAAATTGGGTTTAACGACCCAACGATTACGCACTTTAGGTGGGTTAGTGGCATTGCTTGTGCTGGTCGTGGTGATCGGCCGTTTTGTGTGGCAATCACCCGCCCCAGCATTGCATGAAAACGTAATTTTATCGGTAGAACGTGGCGATATTGAAAAAGTCGTCATGGTAACGGGGACATTAAAGCCCTCAATGCAAGTTAATGTAGGTGCTCAGGTTAACGGGCAAATCAGAAAATTATATGTAAAACAAGGCGACAAAGTGGTTAAAGGGGAGTTATTAGCAGAAATCGACCCAACTATCCAGCAGTCTGAGCTCAAAAATGCAACCGCCCGGTTATCCAGTGCTCAGGCGCAAAAACGGGCTGCGGAAGCAACTTTAATACAGTACATCAAAGCCTATCGGCGTCAGGTAGTGATGCAGCGAGATGGTTCTGGTATTCGCAGTGAATATGAACAAGCGCAAGCACAATATGAGGCGCAATTACAGCAGGTTAATGTCAATGAGGCGTTAATCACACAATCAGAAATGGATGTACAAACTGCACAAGCTAACCTCAATTTTACACGAATCATCGCGCCGATTAGTGGCGAAGTACTGGGTATTGTGGCGAACGAAGGGCAAACCATCGTTTCTTCACAGACGGCACCGACCATTTTAGTGTTGGCGAACCTAGATAAAATGCAGGTTCAGACACGAATTTCGGAAGCAGATATTCAAAAAATCCACCCAGGCCAACCCCTCACATTCTATGTGATTGCGGACCCTGAAACGCACTACGAAAGTACGATGGGATATGTTCAACCCATTCCCCCCGAAGCACTTGATGAAAGTAATAATAATTCTGGGGGGCAACAGAACAGTGCAATTTATTACAACGGAACGTTCGAGGTTGATAACGCCGATCGTGCATTAAAGACATCAATGACAGCGCAAGTATTTATTCGTGTTGCACAAGCGAAAGATGCTTTACGACTCCCCGTTAGTGCTCTGGGGCGAGCTGTAGGTGCAAACCAATATGAAGTGACCGTGATCAACAATGAAAAACCGGAAACTCGCACCATCAAAGTGGGGATTAATGATCGCCATTTCGTCGAAGTACTTGAGGGCATTAGCGAGGGCGAACAAGTTGTTATTCAATCAGATAATGTGGCGAGTTAATGATGGCGACGACACGAAATGTATCTTTTACCCGTCCTCTGATTGAACTTCATCATGTTTACCGTGAGTTTTCAGCCGGTACGCAAACTATTCCTGTTTTGAATGATATTTCGCTATCAATTAACCAAGGGGAAATGGTCGCTATCATTGGCGCATCAGGTTCAGGTAAATCGACTCTGATGAACATCATTGGTTGTTTAGATAAGCCTTCTCAAGGAGAAGTGTTGATCAATGGGATTGCGGTTCATGAGGTGAATAGCGATCAGTTGGCAGAATTACGTAGCCAATATCTTGGGTTTATTTTTCAGCGTTATCACCTAATGCCTTACCTGACTGCAGAAGAAAATATTGCGATCCCAGCTTTATATACGGCGATGCCAGAAGATGAGCGGAGCGCTCGAGTTGCTTTATTAGCAGAAAAGTTAGGGTTACAAACGCGCTTGGATCACAAACCTTATCAATTATCTGGTGGGCAACAGCAGCGTGTCAGTGTCTGCCGCGCCTTGGTTAATGGTGCGCAAATCATTCTTGCGGATGAACCTACAGGGGCATTAGATAGCGCTAGTGGCCACGCATTAATGGATATTTTACATCAACTTCATCTCGATGGTCACACTGTTGTGATTGTGACCCACGATAAAAATATCGCTCAGCAAACTCAGCGAATTATTGAAATTAGTGATGGAAAAATTGTTTCTGATAAGCAGAACCAAGCTCAGACAGCCACAAAACAACGGAACCAGCTTCCTTCTGTTGAAGATAATGGCCGTGCATCGGTGTGGCGCAATATTATTGAGTCTATTCGTATGGCATGGCGGGCCTTACTCGGTCATCGCATGCGTGCATTTTTGTCGATGTTGGGAATTATCATCGGTATTTCTTCTGTGGTGTCATCAATGGCCGTGGGGGAAGGGGCAAGACGCTCGATCATGGATGAAATCGGGAAGCTCGGCAGTACGACTCTGGAAATTCGCCCCGGTACTGGGTGGGGGGCTAAGCGGCCTGATATGGAGCGTGCGTTATCGTTAAATGATGTTAAAAGTCTAAAGCAGTTGCCATGGATTGAGTCTGTTTCCCCCGTCGCGAGCAGCATGACGATGGTCGTTAATAAAGGCTTGGATAACTCCATCATGCTTAATGGCGTTTCAGAAGAGTATTTTGCGGCACAAGGGTTTCAGCTTTTACATGGCAATTTCTTCAGTACGCTCGATATGGCAGACAGCGAGCCCGTTATTGTGTTGGATGAAGGAAGTCGAGAGGTACTTTTTCAGCCAGAAGAAGAGCCGTTAGGGCAAATTGTGCAGATTGGTCATTCACCATGGCGAATTATTGGTATTGCCCGTAAACCGGGGCCCAAAATGTCGAGTGGCTTTGTTATGGGGTGGGTGCCTTACTCATCGTTACAGCAACGTGTGGTCGGGGACAAACCTATTGAGTTTATTTCACTGCGCTTCCCTGAAAACTTAACTTCTCAACAAGCTGAATTACAGGTTGAGCGTTTGTTATTACGCGAACATGGTAAAAAGGACTTTTTTATTCAGTCGGATGACCAGCTCGCAAATGCATTACAAAAAACATCCGATTCTATGTCATTACTGATCACTTCGATTGCCGCTATTTCCTTATTGGTTGGGGGCGTTGGGGTGATGAATATCATGTTGGTTTCTGTGACGGAACGAACTCATGAAATCGGGATCCGCCTTTCCGTCGGAGCGCGTCCTCAAGATATTATGAACCAATTTTTGATAGAAGCCGTGATGATTTGTTCGCTTGGCGGGTTAATTGGTATTGTCGGTGCATGGTTAGCGGGGTGGATTTTCTCTTATTTCACCACTGAATTTACGATGGTATTTACCCTGTTCCCCGTTTTATTAGCGTGCGGTTTCTCCGCTCTAATTGGTTTGGTCTTTGGTTATTTTCCTGCTCGTCGGGCTGCCAAACTCAACCCAACGGAGGCATTGGCACGCGAATGAATATCAAATCACTTTATATTATTTCTGCTTTATTTTTGCTAAATGGTTGCGGCAGTTTTACGCGTACGGAATACCAACGCCCTGAGCTCACTTTGCCACAGCAGTGGGATGATAAAATACGCCAATCCGGTGCAAATGACGTGATGACATCAGTTCAGGCATTGAACCTAACTGAAAATTGGTGGGATAACTTTAAAGATCCTCTGTTATCCCAACTGATCAATCAGGTATTAGAAAATAATAATGATTTAGCCACAGCGGCAATTAAATTAAAGCTGGCGCGAAGTACGGCTGGGCTAGCAAATACCAATATAACCCCAGATTTCTCCCTTGGGGGCTCAGCAAGTAATACAAAATCTATACGTCATGGAACCTCCCCCCAAGAGAGTTATAGCTCAAATCTAACTTTAAATTATGAAATCGATTTATGGGGAAAACTGGCACGTATTCGTGAAAAGAATGAGTGGGAAGCAATAGCAACCGAACAGGATTACCATGCAACAGCATTAGTGGTTATTAATACGACTGCACAATTATATTGGAATATTGCACTGTTAAATCAACAGATTGATAACCTGATTGCGAGCCAAAAGATTGCAGAAAAAAGCCAGCAGCAAATTAAGTCATGGTATTTAGCAGGAAAAGTTAGCCAGCTGGATTTCTTACAATCACAGCAAACTGTGATTAGTCGAAAAAATGAATTACGACGGCTCATTAAAGAACGTGACAGCTCCCGTAATGCATTAGCGCTATTGTTAAACCGCCCTGCAGAGCAACATGTGCGTGAGCTCACCGCACTTAATCGAAATCAACGGATTGAAATTCTTAACGCGACACCGTTGGCCGTATTAGCACAGCGGCCGGATATTCAAGCTGCCGAGTCACGTTTACGTTCCGCGCTTGCTGATTCTGACGCTGCTAAATTGAGCTTCTACCCGACACTGTCTTTGCAAGGTGCGCTTAATGCGGGTAGCCAGCTGTTTTCTCAATGGTTTAGTGACCCGACACGTGTTGTTGGGGGTTCGATTTCTTTGCCATTTATTCAGTGGAATACGGTGAAATTGACCATTGAACAATCCGACTTACAAGTGCAACAAGCGGCGGTGGCATTTCGTAGTGCGGCTTATACCGCCTTGTCAGAAGTCGATAATGCGATGGAAGCCCGTTTTGCTGCGGATGAAATTCGTCAGCAATTACAACAGTCATTATCACTTAGCCAGCAGCGGCTAAAGCTAACCAGCAGCCGTTACCGAGCAGGTGCCGTGGATTATCAAACACTGCTTAATGCGCAAGATGACCTTTTAACTATTGAAAATTCATTAGCTCAAAATCAATACGATTATCTTTATGCAACGCTACAGCTTTGGTTAGCACAAGGTGGCGGTAGCGCCCAACAGGAGGACAACCCATTATGAACCAAAAATCTCACTTTAAGCGCGTTGTTGTCACAGGTTATGGGGCTGTCACTCCTTTGGGGGATACGGCTTCAGCATGTTGGCAAGCGATTATGGATAAAAAGCTCGGTTATCGTTACGTTGATAAAACTGCACAAAATATCCACAGCCATTTTTTAGGGCTTATTGATAATGAACCCAGCTTAAAAGGGGTTCCTGCGGCTATTCGTCGTCGTTTACCACGCCATACGCGTTTAGCCTTGGGGGCAGCGCGAGAAGCCATGGATATGGCCTTCGCAGGCACGCCATTAACTGATTTTTATGACCCACTGATGTGCGGTGTCATTATGGGAACAGGATGGGCAGGGCTTGATGAAAGTTATATGTCAGTCAGTGAATTCGAAGCGACAGGGATGACCTCGCCTTTCAACTGTTTTTATGCAATGCCAAATGTGACAACGGCGGCTTGCAGCCAGTTTTGGAACCTGCGTGGATATCAAAACACGACCATCGCGGCTTGTGCGACAGGCACTATTGCGATTGGTGATGCTTTTGAAGCGATTCGTCATGGACGAGCCGATATGATGCTCGCTGGTGCAGGAGAGTCCTTACGGACAGATTGTGCTGTATGGAATATCGATATTCTTGGAGCTTTAACACGTGAAGCGGAAGACTCGACTCGTGCCAGTTGCCCATTTAGTGCAGATCGTAGTGGTTTTGTCCTTTCTGAAGGTGCGGCCGTGTTGTGTTTAGAAGAGCGTGAGAGCGCTATTTCTCGTGGGGCCACCATTTTGGGCGAGATTACGGGGTATGCAAATTTTTCTGATGCTTTTGATTTTACATCACCAGCAGAAGATTGTGTTGCTCGGGTGAAAACTATTGAAATGGCTTTACAACAAGCGGAAGCCGCTCCTGAATCTCTCGATTATATCAATGCCCATGGAACCTCAACAGCTCTTAATGACTTAAATGAAACAGAATCATTGAAAAAGGCATTAGGTGCGGCAGCTTACCAAGTCCCAATATCCAGTACGAAATCCTATACCGGACATTTAATCGCCGCTGCTGGTAGCTTTGAAACCATTATTTGCTTGCAAGCGATGGCGCATGGCGTGATGCCCGCAACCGCTAACTTACATCACCCGGACCCGCAATGTGACCTCGATTATATTCCTAACGAACACCGTATTGGTGAAGTTAAGCGTGCACTAAACCTGAGTTTTGGCTTCGGTGGGGCAAACGCGGCGCTGATTTTAGAGAAAGCGTTATGAGAACGTTACGTTATACCCTTGAGGATGCAAAACAGTGGGCATCATTTTCTGGTGATGATAACCCGATTCATTTCGACCTTGAATGGGTCAAAGCGAAGGGCGGAGATCAACTGAGTGTGCATGGCATGCGTGCACTACTCGATGTGAAACAATTCGCGAGTGAGTCATTAAATCACCCATTATTGGCTTCACAAGAGGTTATCGACTCTGAGTTTATCAAATGTGTCGTGCGGTTACGCAATCCGCTATGGAACGATAAAGATTATCAATTAGTTGCACGAAATAAAGCGGGATCGGTGGCTTTACTCTCTTCTGATGAGCAACAAAACTGCTTAACTTGCCAATTGTCACTCACCCCTCCACCGGTATTACATGAAATCGCGAATGAAATAATGATTTCGACCGCAGAGATGGTGAAATTGCAGTCAATATTTTCTCAGTTTTCCAACGAAATGTATGAATGGCAGTTTATTGACGCAGTTTTGTTCTGGTACTTAATTCATGATAGCTCGTTATTTGAACAACAAGAGATCGCACAATGGTTGCCGGTCGGCTCAACATTGAAAGATATTTTTTGCCGTTATCCTATCGTACAAACCCACCAAGAGGTGTTGTTTGACCGTGAACTTCTAACGAAATGGGCTCCTATCACCTCTCCTGAGCCTATTTACCTACGTATTTTGCCGGCCTTAGTGATCGCGGATAGTGAGAGTGGTCGATTAGTGAGTATTAGTATCGCCGCCCGCTACAGAGAAAAAATAATAAATAATTCAATAACATTGAAAGTTAATTCAATAACTCAATAAGAATGCAAGGATAAAACAAATGAGCCAATATCAAGAAATTTATATCAAAATTAGTGACATGATCTGTGATGCAAAAGATTTAGAAGCAGAAGAGTTGAATGCGGAGATGACTTTAGTCCAGTTAGAGTTCGATAGCTTAGATTATGTTGAACTTATGGTGCTTGTTAAACGTGACTTTAATGTTGCTTTAGATGCGGAATTTTTCCTAGAACATCCAGAAATTTCGGTGAAAGCGCTGTGTGAACATATTGATAAGGAGTCGAAATCTTAAAATGGCAAATAATCAATGGATACTCGTGACGGGAGGAAGCCGGGGAATTGGGCTCGCACTAGTTAGTGAATTGCGACGCCACTGGAATGTGGTTTTTACTGGGCGTAGCGTTGATGGCGTTAATGAAACACAAGCGAATCTTGAAAACCCCAATTTAGATACATGGGTGAAAGGATCCCCGTGTGATGGTAAGAATGAAGCACAAGTTGACGCGCTTTCTAGCTCGTTATTGGAACAATTTGGGGCTCCTACGGCTATTATTCATAATGCGGGTATCACTAGGGACGCCTTACATATTCATCAAAATGCTGAAATCTGGCGAGATGTGCTAGAGAATAACGTCATTTCCGTGATGAATTGGCACCGTAAATTATTACCTGCAATGTTGATGGCGGGGAGCGGCTCAATCGTATTGATGTCATCAATTACTGGGTTAAAAGGCAATATTGGCCAAACAGCTTATGCGGCGAGTAAATCAGCGATGATGGGGTTGACGCGTTCATTGGCTCATGAAGTTGGGCGTTTTGGGTTACGTGTGAATTGTATTGCTCCGGGGCTTATTGATAGTGATATGACCCGTGCAATGCCTGAAGCTAAATTAAAAGCTATGTGCCAAAACATCCCGTTACGCCGCTTAGGGCAACCCCAAGAAGTGGCAGAGCTAGTTGAATTTTTGATTGGCAATAGCAGCCAGTACTTAACAGGTCAAACATTGGTCTTAGATGGTGGATTAACGGCGTAATTGCCCGTTTTAAGTGCTGTTAGCAGAACAAATATTCACTCGATAATTTATATTTTATATTTCCCCTTAAACGTCTTAGTCGATTTTCGTTTAAGGGGTTTTTTATGAATTGAGACTCGGAAATAAATGAAAAACAGTAAACTCAAGTTAAAGAAGAATGGAATTATATTTATTTCAATTTAATTCATTATTAAACATTAAAAATAATTATATTAATTTTAATTTGGCTTGAATGACTCGATATAACGCATTAAAACCACACAATTTATATTGGATTATTGATCGTGCACAATACCTCACGGTGCCTCGGTTATAGAATGGTAATTGGAAGTCGATAAATAAATTAAAGATAAAAATAAATTTCAAAAAAGCCATTTTAAAACTTTGAAGCAATGTTAAGTGAGGCAGATATGAGTAAAGCATTATCTGAGGGAGTACTCCAATCGGAGATCAGCCGCAGGAAGCTAATGCAAACCAGTACCGTCGGGGGACTCGCACTTGCAAGTGGAGCGCTAAGTTTACCTTTTAATAGTATTGCTGATACCAGTGAAATCACACCCAAAACAGCCATACCTGAAGAAAAAATAGTTTGGAGCGCATGTACCGTTAACTGTGGGAGTCGCTGTCCACTGCGTATGCATATTGTTGATGGTGAAATAAAATATGTCGAAACCGACAACACCGGCGATGATGTTTACGGAAATAAGCATCAAGTTAAGGCCTGTCTACGTGGGCGCTCAATGCGCCGTCGTGTCTATAACCCTGACCGCTTGAAATACCCGATGTTGCGCGTTGGGGCACGTGGTGAAGGTAAATTCAAACAAATTAGTTGGGATGAAGCCTACGATTTAATCAGCGATAATCTAAAACGGATTATTGCCGATTATGGCAATGAAGCTGTGTATTTGAACTATGGAACTGGCACATTAGGTGGCACAGTCGCACGTTCATGGCCGCCAGCGAATTCACCTATCGCCCGTTTGATGAACTGCATGGGCGGCTATTTAAACCATTACGGTACCTATAGTACAGCACAAATCAGCTGTGCGATGCCTTATACCTATGGTAGCGGGGCGGGTAATAGTGTTTCCGATATCGAAAACTCCAAGTTGGTGGTTCTGTTCGGAAACAACCCTGCCGAAACCCGTATGAGCGGTGGTGGGATCACTTATCAATTAGAGCAAGCGCGTGAGCGTTCTAATGCAAGAATGATAGTGATCGACCCGCGTTATACCGATACTGCTGCTGGACGAGAAGATGAGTGGATCCCGATCCGCCCCGGAACAGATGCTGCATTAGTGGCAGGGATCGCCCATGTGTTGATCACTGAAGATATGGTTGATCAACCCTTCTTAGACCAATATTGCGTGGGTTATGATGAGAAAACGCTACCCGCAGATGCTCCGAAAAATAGCCACTACAAGGCATATATTTTAGGGCAAGGGGATGACGGTGTAGAAAAAACACCACAATGGGCTGCGCAAATCACCGGTATTCCTGCTGATAAAATCATCAAATTAGCACGTGAAATCGGTTCCGCAAAACCTGCTTATATTAGCCAAGGTTGGGGGCCACAACGCCATTCGAACGGCGAGCAAACCGCACGTGCGATTGCGATGTTACCGATTTTAACCGGTAATGTTGGTATAAATGGGGGAAATACGGGGGCTCGTGAAGGGAACTATGATATTCCATTTGAGCGGATGCCAACGTTAGAAAACCCAGTCAAAGCAAGTATTTCCGTATTTTTATGGACTGATGCGATAGAGCGCGGCCCTGAAATGACTGCAACTCATGATGGGGTAAGAGGTAAAGATAAACTGGATGTTCCGATTAAGTTTATTTGGAACTACGCCAGCAACAGTTTAATCAATCAACACTCTGATATTAATAAAACGCATGACATTCTTCAGGATGATAAAAAATGCGAAATGATAGTAGTGATTGATAACCATATGACGGCTTCAGCGAAATATGCGGATTTAGTCCTGCCAGATTGTACCGCGTCTGAACAGATGGATTTTTGCTTGGATGGTGCCGCTAGTAATATGGGCTATGTGATTTTCGCTAGCCAAGCCATTGAACCACGTTTTGAGAGCAAAACGGTGTATGAAATGTGTACACAAATCGCACGCCGTATGGGGGTTGAAGAGAAATTTACCGAAGGGCGAACCCAAGAAGAGTGGCTACGCCATTTGTATGAAATTTCACGACAGAAGTTACCTGAGCTACCTGATTTTGAGACATTCCAGCAGCAAGGGATTTACAAAAAAATGAACCCACAAGGGCATGTCGTGGCACACAAAGCTTTCCGCGAAGACCCAATTGCGAACCCATTAAATACCCCGTCAGGAAAGATTGAGATCTATTCATCACAATTAGCGGATATCGCGAAAACATGGACGCTAGCGGAAGGTGATTTGATATCAGCACTCCCAATGTATTCCCCAGGCTTTGAAAGCCATGATGATAAGCTCACCGAAAAATATCCACTGCAATTGAGTGGCTTCCACTATAAATCGCGCGTTCACTCCACTTACGGCAACATTGATGTGCTTAAGGCTGCTTGTTTACAAGAGATGTGGATCAACCCTATTGATGCAAAACGTCGCAATATTAAAGATGGTGACATGGTGCGTATTTATAACGATAGAGGGGAAGTGCAGATCGCTGCCAAAGTGACCCCACGCATCATCCCAGGGGTTGTGGCCATGGGGGAAGGGGCATGGTACGCGCCTGATGAAAACAAGGTGGACCATGGTGGTAGCCTAAACGTCCTGACGACTCAGCGCCCGTCACCGTTAGCGAAAGGTAATCCGCAACACAGTAATTTGGTTGAAGTGGCAAGGGTATAGGGGGATAAATCATGACAACACAATATGGTTTTTATATTGATTCTGCACGGTGCACGGGATGTAAAACGTGTGAATTAGCGTGTAAGGACTACAAAAATTTATCTCCTGCGGTGAATTTTAGGCGCATTTATGAATATGCGGGGGGAGATTGGCAAGAAGATAACGGAGTGTGGCATCAAAACGTATTTAGTTATTATTTGTCGATTTCATGTAACCACTGTGAAGACCCTGCTTGTGTGAAAGTGTGCCCAAGTGGCGCGATGCACAAACGTGAAGATGGCTTTGTCGTTGTGGATGAAAGTGTGTGTATTGGTTGCCGCTATTGCCATATGGCCTGCCCATACGGTGCGCCGCAATTTGATAGCGAAAAAGGGCATATGACCAAGTGCGATGGTTGCTATGAACGTGTTGCCGTCGGTAAAAAACCGATTTGTGCCGAGTCTTGTCCACTGCGTGCATTAGACTTTGGTCCTATTGATGAGTTACGTGAGAAACATGGCAATTTGGCAGAGATTGCGCCACTACCAGAAGCGCACTATACCAAGCCCAATATTGTCATTAAACCCAATGCCAATAGTCGCCCTGTCAATGATACGACAGGCCATTTAGCCAATCCTCGGGAGGTATAACATGGGCAATGGATTACACGAATGGCCGCTGATTTTATTTACGGTATTAGGCCAAAGTATTGCAGGTGGCGTGATTGTGACAGGGCTTGCTTGGTTATCGACAGATGATAAGCCACAAAAACAGCGCATTGTGAACGCAATGTTCGCGTTATGGGTATTGATGGGCTTAGGATTTTTGGCATCGATGATGCATATGGGCTCACCGATGCGTGCATTTAACTCGATGAACAGAGTATTTGCTTCATCACTAAGTAACGAAGTGTTATTCGGCTCTATTTTCTTTGCTTTAGGTGGCCTATGGTGGCTGTTATCTGCAATGAAAAAGATGCCAACAGGGTTAGATAAAGTGTGGTTAATCATCACCATGTTGATGGGGCTGTTATTTGTTTGGGCAATGACACGAGTTTATATGATAAGCACGGTGCCAACATGGAACACACCACATACCACTATCGGCTTCTTTATGACCCTGTTTGTTGTCGGACCAATTTTAGGCACTTTGCTATTACGAGTGGCTAAATTTCCGTTTAATAGTGGTAAATTAGCGGCGATTAGTATCGTGGCTTATATTGTGACTATCGCGTCGGTACTACTGCAAAGCGGAGAAATTGCGCTAATTGCCACTTCTGTACAAAAAGCAGTGGATTTAGTCCCTGATTTTGGTGTTTTACAAGTGATACGTTTAGTGGTGACCAGTCTCGGGTTGCTGCTATGGATTTTGCCTGTTGTGCGACAAAATCAGCCTTCGGTATTGAGTTTACTTCTTGGTACCGTGCTGGTACTGATTGGTGAATTTATCGGTCGTGGGCTATTCTATGGTTTACACATGACAGTCGGCATGGCTGTGGCTTAATTGGTAAACCTTTCAGCGCAGGAGATGGTTTCCCTGCGCTGATAACTTCAGAGACAATCAAATATGCAAGAAGCACGCTTTCTTGAACACGTCGCAGTGACAGGGCGAGTTCTGGGGTCTTTATTTTATTTCTCACCAGAAAATGAAAACAACGCAGAGATTATTTCGATTTTACAAGAGCCAACTTGGCATGAAGAATGGCCATTTGCTTTACCTTCCTTAGTAAAAATTAGCCAGCTTTTGCAATCCAGTGCTCAGGAGAATGAACCACTGAGTGAAGCATGGCAGCGCTTGTTTATCGGGCCTTATGCTTTACCCGCGCCTCCTTGGGGCTCAGTCTGGTTAGACAAAGAAAAGATTGTTTTTGGTGATTCAACCGTTGAGCTGCGCCAATAGATGCGAGCCAAAGGTGTTGAACCCGTAACGACACAAAAAGAGCCAGAAGACCACTTTGGGCTGATCTTGATGTTAGCGGCTTGGCTCGCTGAGCAAAATCGCAGAGCTGATTTAGAAGAGTTACTCGCTTGGCATCTATTACCTTGGTCGGCACATTTTCTCGAAGTATTGATAGATTCGGCTAACAGCGATTTTTACCGTGCATTAGCAATATTGGCAAAAGAAACATTGGATGGATATCAACAACAGTTAACTTTACCTATATTAGAGAAAAGCGTGTACCTCAGTGGAAATGGTACCCTGTAGCATTTTGTTTTTCATTGGCAATAAATTTATCTAATTCAATTGCCTGCAATTAATCTATGGATAGTGGTACTATGGATTATTGCTGCGATTTTTAGGTGACTAACTCAATATGAATGATGCGCATTTATCTTTGATCCAACAACTTTGTACCCGTCTTGCTGAAATAGACAATACACCTTTATATGTAAAATTTGCTGAAACGGTGAAATTTGCCGTGCGAACAGGGGTTTTACATCAAGGTGATATGCTGCCCAGTGAAAGGGAGTTAGGTCAACAAACAGGTGTGTCGCGTATTACCGTTCGAAAAGCGTTAGAGTTACTTGAGCAAGAAGGCGTTATCATTCGGTCACAAGGCTACGGTACCCAAATTAGTGATAAGTTTGAGTATTCGCTCAAAGAAGCTAAGGGTTTTTCACAACAAGTTGTTTTACTTGGAAAAAAACCAGACACACTTTGGGTCAATAAAAGTATCGTGCCTTGTTCACAGGAAGTCGCAGAGTCGCTAGCGCTCCCCATCAATAGTGATGTATTTATGTTAAAACGCATTCGTTACGTGGATGAGCAGCCTGTCTCTATTGAGGAATCATATGTTCCTATTGGGCTGATTGGTGACGTAGACGATATTGGTTTATCTTTGTACGATTATTTCCGCAGCCAAAATATTTATCCTACGCGAACAAAGAGCAAGGTAAGTGCTCGAATGCCAGATGAAGACTTTCAAACGCACATTAAATTAGAAAAGACCGTGCCTGTTTTAGTGATTAAGCAGGTGGCTTTCGACCATAAAAATGTCCCTATTGAATACAGTTTCAATCAATGTCGTAGTGATATGTATGTATTTGTATCTGAAGAATAAAAAGAGGGATGACCTCTTTTTATTCTGATGATTAATATTGCTGTAAATACGCGGCGAGTTGCTCAGACGAAGGCGCACAATCACCTCCTCGATGGCTAACAACATAGGATGCGACAGCATTTCCAAGTAATACGGCATCTTGTAGTGCCCAGCCGGACGCCAATGCAGCAATCACGCCTCCTGCATGGTTATCCCCTGCACCAATGGTATCGACAACGGTAGTTTTAAATGGTGCCACCCAGCCTGATGAACGACAACTTTCTTGAAAGAACGCGCCTTCTTTGTCGACTCTAACAATCACGGGAACTAAAAATTGAGAATGCCAAATATTGGCTAATGCTTCTGTATCCATTCCTTGGTGTGCGATATCAGGGAACAGCGTGACGATATGTTCGACTTCTTGACGGTTCAATGAAATGATAGGTTTTAAAGCCATCAATCGTAATAATTGTGTTTTCGAAAGGTCGGCGATCCGAGGGCCAAAATCAATAAATAAAGTGACGTTATCGGAGAGTGATTCCAGCCATGAAAGCAGAGTTTCGCCACATTTTGCTGCTAATTGGTAGCCAGAAAGATAGATAATGGTGTTAGATGTAATTGGTAAATCATCTAATGTATGGCGTTCCCACTGGTTTTCCACACCGCTAATTGAAAGAAATGTCCTTTCTCCATCGGGTTCGACTAAGGCTAAACACCAGCCATTATCACCTTTATTCGTTTCTATAACTGAACTCACACCTTTTTTATTGAGTTGGTTGCGGATGATATCTGCCCACACACCTTGCCCAATAGGTAATGCATTGAGTGATTGGATACCAAGGCGTTGCAAGGCCACAGCAATATTCAGAGCACATCCACCGATATTGACACTTTGTTGGTGCAATTCGATGTCACTTCCGCGATAAGGCAGTGAATACGCATCTGCAATCACATCAATAACGGCTGCGCCAATCAGGCAGACAGGACGATGTTCTGCTTGTAATGGAAGATGGGCAATAAGTTCAGCGGTTTTCATAAGCTTTTTCTCTTGCAGTTCTCAATGCCATAAAGGCTTGGCTATACTGTGTAAAATCAAGTTGATTCACATCATCTAATTGTTTTTTAAGTTGTTTGTCGATGGCATCAATGCCATGCAGTGCGCCACAAATGGCGGTGGCCATTGCCCCTATGGTATCGGTATCTCCCCCTAAATTAGCACACAGAATGGCACAGCGGTTGGGATCGGTTTTCGCTAATTCAACCATAGCAATGGCGGCAGGAACTGACTCAATGGTGCTAGTACCAGCGCCAACGAGTTGATAAAGCTGTTCCATTGCTTGCTCGGTGCCAATTGTGTTTTTCACCGTGTGTAAAGCAAGTTCAATACGTGCAGCTATTGATGGGCTAAAGGTTGTGACGTGTTTTTCTTGTGCTAATTTCGCAATAGCGGGTAATTGGTCGCGAATTTGCGACCAATTTTCGCCATCTATCGCTTTAGATATTGCCCAAGCGATAGCGACCGCACCTGCAATTGCTACATCCGATTTATGAGTTGGCGATGAGGCGAGTGTAATTTCATCAATAAATTCATTAATAGAATGAGTTGGCAGTAAACAACCGAGTGGGGAAACTCGCATTGCGGCACCATTTGTCATGCCGTTATTTTCTAACTGAGAAATTGGAGTCCCTTGTTTTATTGCATTTAATGCAATTTTAGAGGTTGGCCCTAGGACATTTTTGTTAAAGGCATCAAATTGCTCTGCCCATTTTAGAATATTACGTCCAATAAGTTCAGGGTTTACTTTGCCACAACATTCTATAATCGCATCCGCAAGAGCGAGGGCCATTGAGGTATCATCTGTAAATTCTGCCGTATTGAAGTAGCAAGCTGCATTATTTTCTTTTGGCCCAGGTAAGAAGCGGTCTATCCAACCAAAATGTGCTTTAACACGAGAGCGAGGCCATAATTCAGAAGGCATTCCCATTGCATCACCTAAGGCTTGGCCATAAAACGTGCCTAAAATACGGTTCTCTTTGTTCATTATAATTCCTTCAATTTTGGCTAAAAACAGCGCCTTCATGTGTTGGTTGTTGGTTAATAAAGGCGTTTAATTAATGATTGCTTGACTAATTGGATGTGGGTTTTACGCCACTTTTATTAATATCAATTTCTTGAATATCACGACTCGATTCTTTAAACATTAACATGAAGACAATCGTGATTACGACGATCATGGCAGCGCCGAAGCCCCACATACCGGCCCAGTTAAAGGTCTGGCCGTTGACAGGTTCACCGTAAGAAAAAAGTTTTTCCATCATTTGGCCTCCTAGGCTATAACCCAGTAAGCTACCAAAGCCTTGGCAACAGAGCGTAATTAAGCCTTGAGCCGCTGTTCGCATATGTACAGGGGTCTTTTTGTCGACATAAATATATGCAGTGACATAGTAAAAATCGTAGCTAACTCCGTGTAATAAAATACCGAGGAAGAGTAATCCATAGGTAAATAAGTGGTCTGCATCACCATAGATAAAGAAAGCATAACGGATAGCCGCAGTGATTAAACCAAGAAGTAATACCTTTTTGATACCAAAACGTTTGGTAAAGAAGGGCAAAGCAAGCATAAAAAAGATTTCGGAGAATTGCCCTAAGGTCATCCACCCCGTGGCATTTTTCATCCCAACTTCAGTAAGGTAGCCGTTAGCAAAAATATAGTAAAAGGCTAAAGGCATGGCGAAGAGGAATGAGCACACGAAAAATACTAAGAAATTACGGTCTCTTAATAGTACAATGGCATCCAATCCAAGCATGACTTTAATACTCATTTTGCCTGTTCCTTTTGGTGGGGTGTCTGGCAAGAAATAGGTAAAAAAGCCCAGTAAAGCCGAGCTAGCGGCTGTCACTAAGAGTGGAATATTGGTCGCAGAAATATCACCAAAGCCCATCATGGAAGGTAAAAAACCACATGCAATACCCGATGCAATCCAGCCGATAGTCCCCATTACACGAATACGAGGGTAATCACGTTCCACATCTTCCACATTGGAAAAAGCAATACTATTGGTGAGCGCAATGGTTGGCATGTAAGTCAGTGCATACGCTAATAGTAGAGGGAAAAAGCTAGAAAATTCAGTTTGTTGAGCTGCGAAAAACATAAAAACTGCCCCTGCAAACATCAGTACCGCCAGGACTTTTTGTGCAGCAAAAAATCGGTCAGTAATTGATCCTACAAGGATCGGAGAGATAATTGCAGCAATGGCTGTACAGGCGTAAGACCATGCTATTTGAGAAGGGGTAAAGCCACTTTTATTCAAAAATAGCCATAAGGGAACAAACCAAGCTCCCCATATAAACCATTCAATGAACATCATGAATGAGAGTTTTGCTGTCGTTTTTTTCATCTTTCATTCCTTTATACGGCTAATTATAGGTATTGTAGGGTACGCAAACAACAATACCATTTAATAATACCTTTTAAATACCATTTGATAAAAACTTTGAGCTAGATAACATTGTTTCGTATGAATAGGAAACAGAAACTTTTTAAGTAATAACGCAGTGAGGAAGAGGTGTTCGATAATGTGAATTGCTGTGAATACAGGTCAAGTCAGGGTTGTAGGTAGCTTATACGGCAGTGTTATATAAAAAATAGCACCGTTATTATTTGAACGGTGCTATTAGTTTTTTATATCAATCAGCTATTGATATTTACTGTTGTGACTCACTTTGTTGCACATAGGGTGTATATACCCCTGTTAAACTCTTAAGGAAGGCAACAATATCATCGACATCTTTTTGTGGCAGTTCTTTACCCACTTGATAACGCAGCATCAGTTTCACTGCTTCATCTAAGGTTGCTACATCGCCGCGGTGGAAATACGGTGCGGTTAGCTCGACATTACGTAGTGTTGGGACTTTTTGGCGTAACTTATCGCGCTCATCAGAGGTGACATTCATACGACCAATATCTTGAGCAGTGATTTCACCGAACTCATAGTCTTTTTTCAGGCCCAGAGGTTCGAAGGAACGACCACCTAAGATCACGCCACCATGGCAGGTTGCACATTTGTTCTCTTTAAATAACTGATAACCATGGAGCTGCTGTGCGGTTAATGCAGTTTTGTCACCTCTTAACCAATTATCAAACGGAGAGTCTGGAGTGATTAAGGTTTTTTCGAACTCTGCAATCGCATCGGTGATGGTGTCACCCGTAAAACCTTCTGGGTAAACCGCATTAAAATCTTGTTTTAAGACAGGGTCTTTATCCAATTTTTCAATGATTTCATCCCATGACTTTGATGCCATTTCGATAGGATTTAATGGTGGGCCACCGGCTTGGGCTTGTAAATCAGGTGCTCTACCATCCCAAAATTGCTCGACATTAAATACAGAGTTAAACACCGTTGGCGCATTGATTGGGCCTACTGCGCCACCAACACCAATTGATGTTTTACGGCCATCAACACCACCTGCATTGAGTGCGTGGCAGTGTGCACAAGAAATTGTGCTATCCCCTGACAGGCGTGCATCATGATACAAGCGGAAACCTAATGCGACTTTTGCATCATCAACATCCAGTGATTTTGGAATTGGTTGAATTGGTTCGTTGCGATGTTCAGCGGCGGTATCTTGGCTGGCATAGTGCTCTTCCCGCTGTTTAGCTATCCAATTCAATAGGTTATTACGTTCTTCATCACTGACACTACTGGCCCAATGAAGTGCAACATAACGTGTTGGAGGCATGGTGTGGTTCTGCATAACCCACTCAATTTTATTTAATTCACTTTGTGGTACAGGTTCTCCTGCGATGAGTGCAGCGCGAGCTGCCTCAAGGTTGAATGACTTATAACCTAGCTGAATATCGTATTCCATCAGTTGCTTAGCAATGGGGAATGATGCGTAGGCAGGTAAATCAGTTGACGGTGTGTGACAGTAATCGCATCCCTTTTCGGCAAAGAATTGGAGGACTTGATTATTTTCTGCAATTTTAGATGTCTGAATGTCATTATTTTCTCTTCGTTGATTATCGTGATACCACACATATCCAGATAACCCAAAATAACCGAGTAAAAGCAAAAATATGACAGCGACCGTAATGCGAGTAAGTTTTTTCATTACACTATCCTTGAAAGATTGCGGTCAAATATATTTAAATATTTTTTAATTAATATAATTCTACAGCCGGACTATGATGGATAAATAAGTCCGAGAGGTTCTTGATTTTTATCAATGATGGCCATCGGTTTAAGCGATTGTTTAAATAAGATTTACCTATCAATGAAATAATAGTTAAAAAAATAAGCTGATGATTAAATTTTATTAGATTGAATTTAAAGGATATTGTTTCAAATTAATCTTGCTGCAATAGGTTTTTAGTTCAATTTAATAGGTGGGTATTTATAAATGAATAATTCTTAATTATTAAAATAAATTAAGTAAAACTAATCGAAAAGTTTAGTTTTTACCTTTTTAATTGTTGTGGACTAAATGCATATTACAAAATAAGTAAAATATAAATTATTTAAGAAAGCAACATTCCTGGAAATTATTGATTTTAGATAACCATAATATTGGCAAATCAAAAGTAATGATCTACATCATCATTTTTGTACTTTCACCATTTTGTCATAAAATAAACATATTGTTGTTATGAATCTGACTTAAGTTCGTCGTAACTCAGTTAGGAGATAGCATTATGTTTAGTGTCGATACCCTGCTGCACGATATTTTTCCTCATCAAACACCAGGCAAATGGAAACGTCGCTTATTAAAAAAGCTTTTGTTTGAACAGGAATTTCACCAATTTGCTCAAGATTATCCGCACTTAAAGGGCTTGGATCTTATTGAACAAATCATGGAGTTCTTTGATATTTCTAGTGAAATGGTTGAGGGTGACTTAGAAAATATTCCGACTCAAGGACCTGTTGTCTTAGTTGCTAACCATCCGATAGGTTCACTCGATGGCCTTGCATTATTACGTGTGGTTGCTGCCGTTCGTCCTGATGTAAAAATAGTGGCAAATCAGTTTCTCAATTATATAGAACCACTAAAAAGCTTATTTATTTCAGTGGATAATATGAATAACCGAACTAGTCGACAACAAGTTGAAGCCATGCAACAGCATTTGGATAAACAAGGGGCATTAATTGTGTTTCCTGCGGGGGAAGTCTCTCGATTTGGTCGCAAAGGGGTTTGTGATGGCCACTGGCGTACAGGTTTTTTGCGTTTAGCCGCAAAGGCTAGAGCGCCTATCGTCCCCATCCATATTCAAGGGCGTAATAGCCATTTATTCTATTTAACTTCGTTAGTTTGCAAGCCGTTATCTACTTTAATGTTAGTCAGGGAAATGTTTAAACAGCGAGGAAAAAGGCTAAAAATTCGTATTGGTGGCAGTATCCCATTTATTCATTGGCATGATGGTCATACGGCGGCTCATGAGCTAGCAGGGCGCTTTCGTCGCCATGTCTATTTGTTGGGTAAAGGTAAGGAAGGGCTATTTACCAGTGAATCGCCAATTGCTTTACCGGAAGACAGAATTGAATTAAAAAAAGCGTTACTGGCCTGTGAGCAGCTAGGAACTTCTCCTGATGGGAAAGCGATTTACCTTTATCACCGAAACCAAGAGGTAAGGTCGCCGATCTTACGAGAAATTGGCCGATTACGCGAAATTGCATTTCGTGCGGTAGGGGAAGGTTCAGGTAAGCGCCGTGATTTAGACAGCTATGATGACGATTATTATCATCTGGTTTTATGGGATGAAAGCGAACTTGATATTGTTGGCGCTTATCGGTTTATACCGACTAAAAAGCAAATTGAGACCAAAGGCCTTGAGGGTATTTATAGCTCTAGCTTATTTCACTATGACCAAGCCATGATGCCAATATTAGCGCAAGGTATTGAGCTTGGTCGGAGTTTTATTCAGCCCAAATATTGGGGAAAACGGGGTTTAGATTACTTATGGTTAGGTATTGGCGCGTATTTGGCAAAATATCCACACTATCGTTATCTTTTTGGTCCTGTATCTATTTCTGGCTCAATGCCAATTGCGGCACGTGATTTACTGATTACTTTTTATCGGCTCTATTTTTCAGCGCCACACAGCATTGCACAGTCACATCAGCCGTACCCAGCTTCTTTGCCACAGGTATTAGCCCAATTTTCAGGGGACAATTACCATGAAGATTTGGTTAAATTGAAAAGCTTACTCAATAACATTGGCTGTTCGATTCCAACGCTTTATAAGCAATATACCGAATTATGCGAACCCGGCGGCGTACAGTTTATGGATTTCGGTACAGACCCCGCGTTTAACGATTGCATCGACGGGTTGGTGCTGGTGGATTTAACTAAATTAAAGCCAGCACGTTATCAAAGATATATTGGTGTTCATCAGTAAAATAAAGTGACTATTTTATTTGGGAATTATTTAGTAGAGCCACTAGATTAAAACTATCGGATTAGTGGCTTTGCTTATTCACTTATATAACTTATAGATGGATATTATTTGAGCTGTCCTTTTTAAGCCTAATGGCAAGCTCAACAATTTCTTTTAAATATATTTTATGATTAGCTATTTTTTTTAGCATTAAAGCACCTAATGAAAGGCCGAACAATAAACCTAATCCAAGCATAATAGATAGACTTGTTATATCAGAAGTTAATGCCCCATTAGTCAGAGCTTTTCCTAGTTTATCAAACCCAATGGATAGGTGGACAGCGGAATAGCATAAACCTAAAAGTGATAAAATAGCTGTTTTTTCACCGAAAAAACCACTTACTCTTGAATTCAAACGATTAATTTTTTGTTGTAACCAAAAGCTCGCATAAAGAAGTTCTTCCTCTTGGTAAATAATTAATTTTTTTGCATATTCTTCATCATGATCAATTTCGTAGATAAATTCATTTGAAGTTTCTTTTTTCCAATTTAAAAGATATAAGGCCATTTGTATAGTTGGTAAGAACATTATGATGATGCCGAGTATATTACAGATTATATAGAATAGGTATATGAAGTATAGTGTGATTGAACCATTGAAATAACCATCTGTTTTATAAGAAAAAATAAGAGCAGCAAGTAAAATGAAAGAAATAATCAAAGGATACATAAGGATTAAGTTAAACTTATTTATTTTTCTATCTGATTTGCTTTTATATGTGTAGGGTGCAAATGGGGTCATTTCAGATAATAGCTTTATGATTTGTTTTATTCGTAACATTGTCTTTCTCTTTATCGTGAAGGTTAGATTTAAATTAACATAAATTATATTAATTTCTGTTTTTTTGTTCTCATTTCATTTGGTAATTATTTTTCAATTGAATTTGAAATTAATTAGCCACAAAACTGTCATCAATTTGACGTATTCAAGCCGTAGCATCATTGATAACGATTAAGTCCCAAAGAGGATAACAATGAACATGCAAAACACTCTCTCTTCATCGAGTGAGTGCTCGGTCTTTTTGCCTCCTAAGCAAGAAGCGAGCAGCTTACAGATGATCTCAATACAAAATTTATCTCAGGCATTTTCACATCAATATGTGCTCAATGGTATTAATTTAACAGTAACCAAAGGCACCGTTCTTGCGCTATTAGGCCCTTCAGGCTGTGGTAAAAGCACATTACTGAAATTGTTAGCGGGTTTATTACAACCAACTGATGGCACTATTTATTTTGGCGAACAGCTTGTGGCGAGCTCACATCACCTTATCCCCCCAGAAAAACGCAACCTCGGCATGGTTTTTCAAGATTATGCGCTGTGGCCGCATATGACTGTATCCCAAAATGTTGCCTTTCCTTTACGGATGCGAGGTATTGGCAGCCTAGAAATACAGCAACGTGTGATGCAAGCTTTAGAACGCGTAGGGCTGGCTGATTTCGCCAAACGGAAACCTGCCGATTTGTCAGGCGGGCAACAACAACGTGTGGCTCTTGCTCGCGCTATTATCGCTGAACCTGAAATTTTGTTATTCGACGAGCCCCTGTCAAACCTCGATATCGCGTTGCGCCAATCTCTGTGTGAGGAAATGGCTCAGTTATTGCGAACCTTGGGGATCACTGCAGTGTATGTCACTCACGACCCTACGGAAGCCCATGTATTAGCACACCAAATCGCCCATATGCGAAACGGTAATATTGACAGTTTGACGACACTATAAATAGAGAGATTGTTATGCGAAATTTACTATCAAAGAACGGATTTTCACTAAAGGGTATTACCATGAGCCTTGGCCTTTCCTGTGCACTATTTTCTGTTTCAACCCAAGCGATTACCGTGTATACCGCAGGCCCAGGCGCCATGGCAAAACAGCTTGCCGCAGGGTTTGAAAAACAAACGGGTACCAAAGTAGATGTTTTCCAAGCGACAACCGGAAAAGTGATGGCGAGGCTGGAAGCGGAACAGGCGAACCCGCGTGCGGATGTATTGATTTCCGCATCATGGGATACCGCGGTTGATCTGCAACAAAAAGGTTGGTTACTACCTTATGAAAGCCCAAATGCCCAGCAAGTTCCTGAGCGTTTTAAAACGCCATACTATGTGGCGCAAGGGATCTCTGCACTGGGTATTGTGTGGAATAACCAAAGTGGTACCCCAAAACCAACAGATTGGCAAGATTTAGCCCAACCCGAGTTTAAAGATAAAGTCACAATGCCTGATCCCGCACTTTCTGGCGCGTCATTAGACTTAGTTTTAGGGTTACAGAATGCGAAAAAAGAAGCCGCATGGACACTATTTTCTGATTTGAAAGCCAATGGTATGGTGATTTCAGGGCCGAATGCTCAAGCCTTGACTCCTGTATTACAAGGCGCTAAAGCGGCGGTTTTTGGTGCGGTTGATTATGTTGCTTATGGTAGCATCGCGAACGGAGAATCGATTGAAGTGATTTTCCCTAGTAGTGGCACTGCGATTGCTCCGCGCCCAATGATGATTTTAAAAAGTTCTAAGCAGCCTGACCAAGCTAAAGCATTTATCGACTATGTACTATCGCCAGAAGGGCAAGAAATTGTGGCTAATGCATGGCTAATGCCTGCTAGGGCAGATATTGCAGGTAAACGCCCTGATTTTTCAACACTCAAATTGTTGCCAGAAGCTGCGACAGACAACGCTGAGCGCGGCGAAGTTCTCTCTCGTTTAAGCGCTTTATTCCGTTAAGGCTGGTTTTGTAAGCATATTAATTAGCAAACCGCTGGGTAGATTGTCTGCCCAGCAGGAGTGTTGTATTCAATGACAAAAACGCGTTTTCTACCGCTTTTGGTGATGGCCACATTAGTGGTTTTAGTGGTGATCCCATTATGCTTTATTGTATTGCAGGCTATTTTCCCACAATTAGGGCAAGGGCAGTTTGTCCAGCCGCTAGAGCCTATCATTCAGCTACTCAACGAGCCAGAGCTTCCATCATTACTGCAAAATACATTATCACTAGGCACAGGCGTTGCAGCAATCAGCGCCATTATCGCTATTCCGTTAGGGGCATTACGCGGGCTGTTTAATATCCCTTTCGCCAAAGGTTGGGATCTACTGTTTCTTATTCCTTTTTTAATCCCACCTTATATTGCTGGATTATCGTGGATGCTTACGTTACAACCTAATGGTTATTCCCAACAGCTATTTGGTGTGAGCCCCGGAAGTGCGATTTTCTCACTGGGTGGAATGATGGGGATTATGGCGCTAAACCTCTTCCCAGTTCTGTATTTTGCGGTGTCGAAAAGCATGGCAGCGAATGGTAACCGACTTGCCGATGTGGCTCGTGTGCATGGGGCTTCTCCTTGGAATGCCTTTTTCAGAGTGACGCTTCCATTATCGTTACCCTCTATTGCGGCGGGGTTATTGCTGATTTTTACTTTGGCGATTGAAGAATATGGCATTCCTGCCGCCATTGGTGCCTCGAATGGTATTCGTGTTTTAACCACAGATATTGAGCAGCGTTTGGCGGATTGGCCGATTGATTTACCCGGCGCGGCCTCATTATCGTTGATTTTGGCCAGTGTGGCGATTTTTGCTTATACATTACAGCGTTCTATTGTGTCAGGGAAAAACGTGGCTACCACAACAGGAAAAGCGGCAGAAGTGGTGACTCGCTCACTTGGCTACTGGCGCTGGCCAGTCGTTGGGCTATTTGCTTTAACCGCATTTCTTGCGGTAGGAATGCCATTGTTAGCGATGTTTGGCACGGCATTTTCTTCAACGGTATCCGGTGGTCTGGCGTGGGATAACTTAACATTCAGGCATTTTTCTGGGTTAATTGGCTCACAAACTGAAGCATTGTCTGCATTATGGACGAGCCTCTCTCTGGCGACGTTAACTGCTATTTTTACTGGTGTACTCGGTTTTCTCTGTGCTTGGCTGGTGGTTTCTCAGCGCATTCGCGGTGCCGTGATGATTGATGCGCTGTCTTTGTTACCGATCTCTATTCCGGGAATAGTGATAGCGGTCGGGATGATCCTCGCGTGGAACCAACCTTTTTGGCCAATAACGCCTTATCATACATGGGGTATTTTATTGCTTGCCTATAGCTGTTTGTTATTGCCTTACCCCGTTCGCTATTGCAGCGCGGCATTAACACAAATCGGTGGCAGTTTAGCGGATGCTGCTCGAGTGCATGGCGCATCTGCGATGACAGCGCTGCGTTTGATCTTGTTTCCATTAGTCTTACCGAGCCTTGTCGCTGCCATGATGTTAGTGTTTGCCGTGGCCTCGCGTGAATTAGTTTCTTCGCTATTACTCGCCCCAGCCGGTATGCAAACGGTTTCAATTTTTGTATGGCGTCAATTTGAGCAAGGTTCAATTGGTAGTGGCATGGCGATGGCGTGTTTAGCCGTGCTGATTAGTTTGAGCTTGATGTTATGCGCACAGTGGGTGCAGGGGCGTTATAGTCGATGACATATAGAGTAGCACAGGGTAAGCACTCACTAACCTACCTTGTACTATTTTATAATTCAGTGGATTAAGAGTGGTTCCTAACTTATATCACTCGCATCGTGTACTGATTATATGTCTAACACTTTATCTCTAACGACTTGTGTTCTATTTTACTAGATATTGAAACGAGGTAAATGAAGCTATAAATATTCCCACATTATATTTAGTCACTTATATGTAAATTAACTAATTCAGAATAAATATTTTCCATAGAATGGGGCGCCGTCCACCTCCTATCGTGTGTGTGGTCACAATTACTTGCAACCCGTACAAACATCTAAGTAAACTAACATTAAACTACGTGTTGACCATGAGTTAACTGTTTGATTGCCTAAATGAATGCAGAAAACCTACGGAGGCAGACGACATAAATTTAATTATATGAAAAAATATACTCTTTTTTCTCTAGGGTAGCTTTTAAATAATCAGGATCACGCCAAGCTACTACAAAATCATTTTTGAGGACTATTTTTCCATGATGTATTAATTTGAATGATACAGGTTTTTTCTTGGTATCAAAAGTTATTTTTTTGACCTTATCCATTATTGATTGTCGACGAGATTCATCAATATAAGGGCATGCAAGATAATCAAAATAGAAGATAAAATACTCTGTGCTTATAAACATATCTTCGTGATTAAGTAAATAATCCTCAGCCAAATTAATTAACTTATCGTGAATTTCTTGATACTGAGCTTTGGAGCCAACATAAAGCATAAAAGTAACCCAACGAAAATAAAAATCGTTAGTTTCTGAATTAACACTTAAAGAATTGATATATTCTTCTAGCTTATTGGCGGGAAGTTGATACTCATCAGGCAACATTGTCAGTATCATCAATAAATTTAGAGTTTCTAGGCCAATAATATCGTTAGAGTGATCTATGTAAATGTTTATAGCTTGTTTAACATGGTCAAATATTTTTTTATTTATTGTATCAAAGTGAGGTTTTGACCAATTTGATACATGATCTGTCAATTCACTGATAAGCCTAGCAAGCCTATCCGTTGGTCTAATTCTAATATCCATAGCATGAACAAAAAATAAGACATCTAAGTCAACAAGAAGCCAATTTATATGATGCTCTTCTAGTGTATCAATATTTGATAATTTAGCTATGTAAGAATGAATTTTTTTAGTAATAGCACTAAATAAGTAATTTGATATGGAGCTATATTCTATTTTATAATTAGCTAGCGCCATTTTTATCTCGGATATTGTCCTATTAGCTTTTGCATCAGGTCTATGAAGCATAACTATGGAATTATCATCTGATTCGGCTAAGTTATTGTATCGTGATGAGTAAAACTCGCTTACAGTTTTTCTTAAAGAGTGCTTGGTTAATGAAATTTCAGTGGCAAATGGCCTTGAGGCTATTGTTTTTTTTGCTTCATTTAAATACATTTTATAATCAAGTAGGCAAATCTCCAGTTTTTTCTCAATGACTTGTTTAACTTCTTCTGAGCGATAGAAAATAAAATAATCATCAACGTATCTTCTAAAATCATAATCCTTTGAGACTGTATAGCCCTGTTCATGCATTTTATCTATTAAATTTAGGTCTATTCTCTGTAATATAACTTCAGAAAATATCCTACTAACTTCCGGGCCTATAAGGATCCCATTAGTTTCTCGATAATTTGTTAATTGCATTAAATTATCGAATTCACTATCAAAGCTACCTTTAGTTTTAGCTTTAGCTAGGCGCTTATTTTTCACAGCCCAACCAATAGAATGAGTGTAAATGCTTGGAAAACATTTGGATACATCAACTTGTAGCATACTATGAAATTTTTTCTCAAGTCTATGGTATTCGTATGATTCAAAAAAACGATATAAGAAAGGGTATGTTTTATATTTAAAATAGGAACTTGAAACAATGCGGTCTTCATGTTCACCTTCAACCCCATCAGTAACTTTCGAACTCTGTTGGGTTTTGCCATAAAATTTGGTGGTTTTTCTGTATGGATATCTTAGTGAATGTTTAGATTTAGTACAGTAGTATTCTATAAGATCCCCATATTCTTCATAAAACTTACATACTTTTAGCTGAGCAGCTGGGTGCATTATAGATATTGAACGAGAAGATTTATTTCCCCCGCGACTAATTAAATAGTCTAGAGGTATATAGCTTCCTGAGCTATTTTCGAATTTAATCCCGGATATAGTAGCATAAGAGTTGTAATGTTCTGAATTACGGAGTCTCTCATACATCGTAAAATTAGAGTACCATAGTGGTAGCTCATAAGGTAGAACATCAGTTAATAATGCTCTATACTTATCTTTAGTATTAACTTTAACTATTTTAGGCATTTTTCCAAATCTGCATTATTTTTGCGGTTTGTTTTCTTGTAAATTTACCAGTGTTACTTTTTTTTACGTTTCCATAAAATGATATCTTCTTTAACTTATTTATTTCTAATGGAGTTAAACTAAATCTTGGATTGTTTAGTTGATTTATAAGAAATCCATCTAAACATTTTAAACATTCAAAACTATCAGTAGAATATTGATAGTTATGAGCTATTCCTGCTAATAAGTCTCCATTTTTACCTTTTTTAACAGTTTTTAGTAAACTTAAGAACTCAATCCTTCGTTTCAATAGAGCTATATCTTTATTTTTCTTATTTTCATATAGTGATTTTAGAATTCTAGACTTGATTTTTTTTATTTTTGATTTAGAAATAGTAACATCAACCTGATTTGGGCTATTTACTTTTTGTGTAACTTTGAGCGAGTACCCTAAATAATCAAAGCTGGCATTATGAGAGGAGCCTGAAAATTTTTTCGTTACATTTTGGTTGAGTTCAAGCCCCATTTCGATAAGAGCCTTATTAAGATAATCTTCTAGACCTGTTTTCTTACGGTCTGTTGTGATTAATATGATATCATCGACATATCTGGCACTATAAATTACATCATTATTTGATGCGGTTTTTCTATCTAGTTTTTCTAGGTATAGCTCCGCAAGGGTGGGGCTTATTGACAAACCTCTAGGTAATCCACTAAATCCAAAGCTATTTTCTAACTGTTGATTAATATTATTTAATAACTTTAGACTGTCCGGAGACAAAATAAGATCATCTTGAAACTTAGCAATAATTTTTTTGAAGCTAATGCTTTCATAGCAATTTTTAATATCAAGTCTAAGTACATGGTAGTCACCTGAATCTTTTAGTAATGTTATCACTTGTTTTACAATTCTATTACGATCAGACTGCCTAATTTTATATATTCTTCTTACGAATCTATCGAGCAATTTTATAGCTAATGCATCTTCAACACGGCTTGGTGTAAAAACAGTTTTCCCATTGACTACTTTTGTTGTAATAGGAGATAAATTTAGATCATTGATTTTCCAATATTTAATTGTATGATCTAATGCGGAGTCAACGTCGTTAAATTTGGACAATAAGTCCCATCCCCATACATCTGTTGATGAAATAACCTTGGAAAGTTGCTCTTTATTAAAAACTTGCTTTAACATTGTAGTTTTACCAAAATAAAAAACATATACATATAAGTATGAATTTATAAAATAACTTAATACTATGAAAACCATAACATATTAAAGTACAGAATTGCTATTAAACAAAAAGGTTTTTTGCAAAATAATAATAAGAAATGAGGGCTAGAACTGATTATATAGAATGTTTAAATTTTAAGGAGCGAAGGCTATGGATAGTCCATATAAGAACGTAATGTAATGATAAATAAAGCGTACTATAGAAGGTACGCTTTATTGGACAGCTTACGGTTTAAGATTTAAAATTTGATCAATATCTTCTGTACTATGCCTTTCAAAAACTTTTTCCCATTCATTACCCGTTAAACGATTAACACGGCGGCCGCGCTGTACCGCTGGGCGTGCATAGATTTCATCAGCCCAACGAATAACATTTTTATATTCATGGACAGATAAAAATTCTGCAGCATCATAAAGCCAACCTTTCACTAAAGCGCCATACCATGGCCAGATAGCGATATCTGCAATACTATAGTTCTGGCCTGCGACATATTTGTGTTCTGCTAAACGCTTGTCTAATACATCTAATTGACGCTTAGTTTCCATCGCAAAGCGGTTAATAGGGTATTCAAATTTTTCAGGGGCGTAGGCATAAAAATGCCCAAAACCGCCACCTGCAAAAGGTGCTGAACCCATTTGCCAGAATAGCCATGATAAGGTTTCAGCGCGTTCTGGTTGAGTTGTGGGTAAAAAAGCAGAAAATTTTTCAGCTAAATAGGTCAGAATAGAACCCGATTCAAATACTCGGATAGGCTCCTTACTGCTTCTATCGACTAAAGCAGGTATTTTTGAGTTAGGGTTAATTTCAACAAAACCCGAACTAAATTGGTCGCCTTCACCAATATTAATTAACCAAGCGTCGTATTCAGCCTCTTTAATGCCAAGGGCTAACAGCTCCTCTAACATGATAGTGACTTTTTGTCCGTTGGGAGTTCCTAATGAATATAGCTGTAGTGGGTGCTTACCTATAGGTAAAGATTTTTCGTGAGTTGCACCAGAAATTGGGCGATTAATATTGGCGAACTTTCCGCCATTACCTTGCTCCCATTGCCAGACTCTCGGGGGAATATAGGGGGTGTTTGCCATGAGTTATCTCCTTAACCATTTTCAAAGGTGGCGATTATTTTCTCATCAATTCTTTAATTATAAAGGCCCCCCACTGTAGCAATCTGTCGTGAATTCTCCACTGTTTTTATCATATTTGCTTTGGTGGGTAGGATAAATAGCACAGAGTGCAAGAACACATAGGGGATAAACGAAAGAGTTAATTATTAGTTCTAAACTATTTTTGGGTTTATGAGTAATTGTATATACGCACAATGATGACCGAGCTATTCATAGGAATTTATATGTTTTTTGAGATGGCTTGATAATAACAAAAGGTAAATATGTTCATTTGCAATAAAAACCAGAGCTTAAAATGAGACTTAAGTTAAAAATTTGTTAACAATCGAATTGTGCAGATCACTAATTCAAATAAAAAAAGGGTGTGAATAATTTGTGAAGATTGGCACTAATTTATCGGAGTGTATTTTATACATTGATAGCATATCAGTCATATTCAGCGGTATCGGAGTGTGTCCATGTTTGCGCCAAATTCAAACATCTACCAAAGCTTATTACAGAGAGCAAAAGTGCAGCCAGACGCTGTTGCGATTGTATTTGAAGAGCAAAGTTGGAGTTATCACCAATTACTTGTGAAAGTAAACCAAACAATGTTGTGGCTAACAACCACCGTGCAGTTGAAAAAAGGCGATCGAATTGTACTTGGCTGGGGAAATACGATTGAGTTTTGCCAATTATTTTATGCCGCGGTAGGTCTGGGTATTCAGGTAATTCCTTTGAGTACCAAAATGAAAGAGTTTGAAGGTAAAGAGCATTTATCTTGTATTAATGCAGATGCTGTTTTTTGGGATGATACATATCAACCATGGTTAGCACAGCTCAGTGCAAAAGGGATGAGTCTTTCTCAGTGGCGTAATGTAGTACTCACGGATGAAATTAATTTTATTAACCAAGTTAATGAAGAAGACCCAGCTGTTATAATATTTACCTCGGGTACAACAGGGGCGCCAAAAGGTGCGGTGATCACGCATAAAAATATATTGTCTGCAGTATATGCCTATCAGGAAACATTAAAGCTATCTGAACACGATAAAACAATTTTAGCAGTACCGATTTATCATATTACGGGGCTCTCTGCTATTTTGGCGTTATTTATCCATATTGGTGGGACGATTTATCTTCATAAAAAATTCAATGCAAAAGATATTATTTCAACAATTGCAAAAGAAAAAATCACATTCTTACATGGTTCTCCAACAGTATTTATATTGTTAATTCAAAAAATAAAAGAAAATAAAAGCATTAACCTAGAAAGATTTAATTCATTAAAAATGATTGCTTGTGGTGCAGGGCATTTAAATGAAGGTACGATTAAAGAGCTTTCTTATATATTTGCTAAAACATCTATTCATTCTATTTATGGTTTGACTGAAACCTCTTCGCCAGCAACCGTATTTCGTGAAGATATTCGTTATAGCGATAAGAAGTCTAGCTCTGGTACACCAGTCCCTGGGTTACAGGTGACCATACGTAGTGATAAAGGTGAAAATCTTCCCGCGAACTACACAGGTAATATTTGGGTTAAGGGAGATGTTGTTATCCAACGTTATTGGCCGGATAGCCCTGCGAATACCACATCATTTAATGATGGTTGGTTTTTCACAGGGGATATTGGCTATATGGATGATGATGGTTTTCTTTATATTCAAGATAGAATTAAAGATATGATTAACCGTGGTGGTGAAAAAATATATTCTATTGAAGTCGAGGATTTAATTTCTAATTATCCAGGAGTTAATGAGGTCGCTGTTATTCCAATTGAAAGCACAATTTATGGTGAAGAACCCATTGCATTTATTATTCCTGAGAATCAAGTGTGTTTAACCAGTAAAGAAATTATTGAGTGGTTAAAAGATAGGGTGCCAACGTATAAAGTTCCAGTAAGAATTATGTTTACGCGTAACTTCCCTAGAACTTGGAATGGGAAAATAAGCAAGAAAGATTTGAAATTACGATATTACTCTTTAAATAACTAAAATATAAATTAGTTTTTAATTAATCAAAAAGGGGCTATGAAATATTAGCCTTCAGGTAGGTTTTATCATGAATAATAAATTTATTTCTAAACAAGATGCCGCTAAATTAATTAATAATGGCGATACGATTTGTACTGTGGGAATGACATTAACCAGTGCTGCTGAATCTATTTTATCAGCAATTGAGCAACGCTTTTTATCCGAGGGAACACCAAATCAATTAACACTGGTTCATGCAGCTGGGCAATGTAACCGTATTCGAGGGAATCAACACTTTGCCCATGAAGGGATGGTGAAACGGATTATTGGTTCCCATTGGGGGCTAGCACCTCGATGGATGCAAATGATTAATGACAACCAAGTTGAAGCATATTGCCTCCCTCAAGGGCAAATGGTGCATTTATATGGTGCAATGGCCGCAGGCTTACCGGGGCGCTTATCCAAAGTAGGGTTAGGAACATTTATCGACCCTGACCTTGAAGGCGGTAGGATGAACGCTAAAACGTTGGTACTTCCCCCTTTGGTTGAAAAAGTGAATTTCAAAGGGGAAGAATGGTTATGGTACCCAGAAATTCCCTTAGATGTGGTGGTGATCAGAGGAACTCACGCTGATAGTAAAGGCAACCTCACCACCGATGAAGAAGCCATGGCCCTAGAGGTCTTGCATGCGGTACTGGCGGCTAAACGCTTTGGTGCCAAAGTGATTGCACAAGTGAAGTATTGCGTTGAAGAAGGGACTTTACATCCCAAGCGTATCACTGTTCCCGCGAGCTTTATTGACCACATTGTCGTGTGTGATAACCCTGAAGAAGACCATCGCCAGTCCTCGAGCTGGTTTTTTGACCCAACGCTATGCGGTGATATTCGCACGCCTATCCAACAAACTACGCCATTACCTTTAGATATTCGCAAATTGATTGGGCGAATTGCATGTCGTTATCTATACGAAAACTGCGTGATTAACTTAGGAACGGGTATTCCAAACGATGTTATTGGCTCAATTATTCAGGAAGAAAATGCAACCAAGCGCGTCGATATCACCGTGGAGTCAGGGATTTGGGGGGGCGTCCAAGCAGGCGGTATTGATTTTGGCATAGGCCGTAACCTGTCAGCGATGATTAGTCACCAAGACCAAATGTTGTACTACAACGGTGCAGGCGTTGATATCACGTATATGGGCGCAGGGGAAATGGATGCCAGTGGCCATGTCAATGCGACGTTGTTAGGCAATATTTGCCCTGGTGCAGGTGGGTTTATTGATATTACCCAAAATGCTCGACACGTGGTGTTTTGCTCAACGTTCACAGCAAAAGGGTTAGATATTCGTTGTGAAAATGGGCAATTAAATATTGTGCGGGAAGGGGATATTAGAAAGTTAGTTAACCAAGTACGGCAAATTTCATGGAATGCGGATGTCGCGCGAAATATTAACCAAACCATGCATTTTGTCACGGAACGTGCGGTGTTCACTTTAGGGGGAAAAACCCCGGTACTGGTTGAAATTGCCCCCGGTATTGACCTAGAGCGTGACATTCTTGCCCATATGGACTTCGTACCTGAAATTTCTCCTGATTTGAAAGTGATGTCTTCTTCACTATTTGAAGAAGCGCCTTTTGGACTGGTTTCGTATTTGTAGTTTCAATATTAAAGAGGAATTTATCCATGTTAGTAAAAGATAAAGTCGCCATTGTGACGGGTTCTGCAAGAGGTATTGGTTTTGCGATTGCTCAGGTACTTGCGGAAGAAGGGGCAAAAGTCGTTATTTCTGATTTAGCCATGTCATCAGGTGAAGAAAGTGCAAAACAGCTACAAGAGCAAGGCCATCAAGCCATTTTCATTCCTTGTGACATTGCCAAACGTGAAGAGGTAAATGCCTTATTTTCTAACGCATTAGCGCATTTTGGGGCGATTGATGTACTGGTAAATAATGCGGGGATCAACCGAGATGGCATGCTGCATAAATTAACGGAAGATGATTGGGACAAAGTGATTGATATCAATCTGAAAGGGACATTTAACTGCATGCAAGAGGCGGCAAAGCTAATGCGTGAACAAGGAAATGGCCGAATTGTCAATATTTCCTCGGCAAGTTGGCTTGGGAATGTTGGGCAAGCCAACTATGCCGCATCCAAAGCTGGGGTTATTGGCCTGACTAAAACGGCTTGTCGTGAACTCGCCCGTAAAGGGGTCACAGTCAATGCGATTTGCCCAGGGTTTATTGATACGGATATGACCCGTGGTGTGCCTGAAAAAGTGTGGGACATCATGATCAGCAAGATACCTGCGGGTTTTGCAGGAGATCCGCGCGATGTTGGCCAATGTGTTGCATTTTTAGCCTCTGATAAAGCGCGTTATATCAATGGCGAAGTAATCAATGTTGGCGGCGGAATGGTGTTATAGGGGGAAATAATGAAACAAGCGAATGATATTGTCATTGTGAGTGGTGTGAGAACGGCAATTGGCACGATGGGGGGAAGTTTTGCAAATACGCATCAACATGACCTCGGGGCGGTGGTTATCCGTGAAGCCGTGAAAAGAGCTGGAATTGCTCCCGAAGATGTTGATGAAGTCATTGTGGGTAATGTTGGGCAAATCGCAGAAAGTGGTTTTATCGCTCGTATTTGCCAACTGCGAGCAGGGTTACCAAAAGAAACCACCGCTTATTCTGTTAACCGCCAATGTGGTTCAGGGCTACAAGCGTTAGCCGATGGCATGATGTTGTTGCAGACCGGCCAATCAGATGTTGTGGTGGCGTGTGGTACTGAAAATATGACAATGCTGCCGTACTACTTACGCAAAGCGCGCTATGGCTACCGCATGGGAAATGATGTACTGGAAGATGGGTTAACGTCCATCCTAACTTGGCCAGAAGGCCCTTACCACAACGGAATGACGGCAGAAAATGTTGCAGAGCAGTTCAATATTACCCGTGAAGAAATGGATGATTTTGCATGGGATAGCCAGCAAAAAGCGTTAAAAGCGATTCAAGCCGGTTATTTTTCTGACCAAATATTACCAGTAGAAATACCCGAAGGCCGTAAAGGTACACGTATTTTTGATACCGATGAACATCCGCGTGATACACCACGTGAAAAATTAGCAAAATTGCGCCCTGCATTTAAAACTGATGGTGTGATTACGGCAGCAAACTCTTCAGGTATCAATGATGGTGCTGCGGCATTAGTGATGATGCGTCGTGAAGAAGCGGAAAAACGTGGTCTGAAGCCAAGAATGAAAGTGGTCGATTGGGCTGTAGCAGGTTGTGAAGCGGCCATTATGGGCTTTGGACCCGCGCCAGCAACCCGTCGATTAATGGAAAAGCTCAAAATGGATGTAAAAGACATTGATTTAATTGAGCTAAATGAAGCATTTGCTGCACAAGCCATTGCAGTTATGAATGATTTGTCTCTTGATAGCACTAAAGTGAATGTGAATGGTGGGGCAATTGCTCTGGGTCATCCAGTGGGTGCCAGTGGGGCTATTTTACCTGTGAAGTTAATGTATGAAATGGAACGCCGTCAGGTTACTACCGGGTTAGTGACTATGTGTATCGGTGGTGGTCAAGGGATATCAATGTTGTTCGAAAGAGAATAAGAAAAGCTGCAAGCAGAAAGCCCGACGTGGGGCGTCGGGCTGTTGCTGAAGTAAAACAACAGGTATGTCACTTATTGCCAAGAGCCGTACCTGTTTCACTACAACATGAGGATCTTATCTATGTTTTCTACAAATGCAAAGTTAGATTATGTGGCTCAGGGGAAAAAAACCAACGCAAAGATATACCGTAACCTGATGCCGTTGTTGATTTTAGCGTACATTATTAGCTTTATTGACCGAACAAATATTGGCATGGCAAAAAATGCGATGTCGATTGATTTAGGATTATCTGCAACCGCGTTTGGTATTGGTGCGGGGCTTTTTTTCTTAACCTACTCGATTCTTGAGATCCCAAGTAATTTGATAATGGAGAAAGTAGGCGCGCGTTTTTGGATCACGCGGATCATGATCACTTGGGGGTTATTATCTGCGGCGATGGCGTTTGTGACAGGGCCGACTTCTTTTTATATCTTGCGGTTATTACTGGGAGCGGCTGAAGCGGGCTTATATCCTGGGGTTATTCTATATATGACATATTGGTTTAGCCAAGAAGAACGGGCTAAAGCAACAGGGTTATTTTTACTCGGGGTTTGTCTTGCAAATATTATTGGGGCGCCGCTGAGTGGTTTATTGCTGAGTATGGATGGCTTATTAGGCTTCCATGGTTGGCAATGGATGTTTGTTATTGAAGGCTTGCCAGCAGTTATCCTAGCATTTGTTGTGTGGTTCGTGTTGCCGAATAAACCAGAAGATGCAAAATGGTTAGATGAAGATGATCGGAATTATATTAAATATAAACATGATCAAGACAAAAACAGTATTAGTGTGAGTAACAGTAAATTCTCACTCAAGGCGGCATTTAAGAATAAAGCCTTTATGATGATTGTTGCTATCTATTTTACTCACCAGTTCTCGGTCTATGGTTTAAGTTATTTTTTACCGACTATTATCGGTGAATATGGCAAATTAACACCTATTCAAATCGGCTTATTAACAGCGATTCCATGGATTTCAGCCGCAATTGGTGGCATTTTTGTCGCGAGAAAAGCTAATACACCGCGTCGTTCATCACGTATTTTAATTTCAGGTTATGCAGTAATGGCCGTAGGGTTAGTGATTGGTGCACTGGGTGGCCCAGTTGTCGGTTTAATTGGCTTTTGCTTAACGGCATTTATGTTTTTTGTGGTTCAATCGATTATTTTCTCGCTTCCTCCGACTTATATGAGTGGCAGCATGTTAGCGGGAAGTTTGGCACTATTGAACTGCTTAGGGCTGTTTGGCGGCTTCCTTGGCCCGTTCATTCTTGGCTTTTTTGAAGATTATACAGGAACAGCCACTTCTGGATTATGGTTTGGTGTCGGTTTGCTAGTTATCGGAACGATTATTGCGTCACGAGTGAATACTAACGGTATGAGCGAAGCTGAGCCATTACAAGTATCGACTTCAGTGGAAAGCAAATAATTCAACATCGCCATTTACAATAGGAAAGTCTGCATGAAAATTGTTATCGCACTTGATTCCTTTAAAGGAAGTTGTTCTGCAAGGTTAGCGTGCCAAGCCGTTGCTGAGGGTTTCAAGCGTGTATCCTCTGAGTTAGATATGACGTTATTACCCATATCTGATGGCGGAGAAGGTTTGTTGGAGTCACTGGAGAATAGCCCCGCGCTTTCTGGTGTAACACCTTACATTTTTAGCTGTACTGGGCCTTATGGTAGTAAGGTTGATGCAGGGTTATTAGTATTGGAGGGAAAAACCGCTTTTATCGAAATGGCGCAATGTTGTGGGCTGGAACTCGTTCAACGTGAGCATCGTCGAGTTGAAAATGCCTCAACTTATGGCTTGGGTGAAATGGTCAAGCATGCACTCGATATGGGTTGTTCTCGTATTGTTATCGGGATAGGAGGAAGTGCAACTAATGATGGTGGTGCAGGGTTTGCTCAAGCATTGGGTGCTCAGTTTTACGATAAAAATTCTCAGCTTATTGAGACGCCAATTTGCGGAAAAGACCTCATTAATATTGCAAAGATTGATTTTGATAAATTTGACTCGCGAGCCGCTAAGGTTGAATTTAATGTCTCTTGCGATGTTGAAAACCCTTTATTAGGCAAAAATGGTGCGACTTATGTTTATGGTCCCCAAAAGGGGGCCGACCAAGCCACACTTGACCAGCTTGAAATTGGGATGGCTCACTATGTGAAATTAATGTCAGCAATAACGGGAAAAGATGTTTCACTGGAGGCTGGCAGTGGTGCAGCGGGTGGATTAGGTGCGGGGCTTCGTTGGTTTGTTTCGGCAAAGCTCGAAAAAGGAATCGATCTCGTTTTGGGACTCCTTGGCGCAAAATCTTATATTCAACAAGCGGATTTAGTCATTGTAGGAGAGGGGCGGCTTGACAGTCAAAGTGCGAATGGTAAGGCTCCTGTGGGAGTGGCTCGTATGGCCAGTCATTATGGTGTGCCTGTCATTGCGCTTTGTGGGGGGTATAGTGAAGATAGCCGTATCTTATTCCAACATGGCATTACCGCAATGTGGTCGCTTTGTCCGGGGCCAGTTTCCCTTGAGCAAGCCATGACAAATGGTGAACGTTATTTGGCAGATACAGCAGAAAATTTGCTGCGTACCGTACTCGCAAATCCGAATACGCAAATAAAACCCTAAAGTGAGGCGGTAATATGCTACTGACTGAAAAACTAGCCAATGATATTGTCACGCGTGCAATGGGAATTATCCATCACAACGTCAATGTGATTAATAGTCAGGGCGTGATTATCGCTTCAGGTGAAAAAAAGCGTATTGGTGAAACCCATGAAGCCGCAGTGGAAGTGATCCGCTGCGGCAAACGGATCACCATCTACAATGAAAATGAAGCACGAGCTTATTCGAATGTGGCACCGGGGATAAACCATCCGATTGTTGTGGCTGATAAAGTGGAATTAGTGATTGGCGTGAGTGGTGACCCTGTTGTGATCCAGCGTTATGCCGAGCTCGCTATACTGACGGCTGAGCTGCTAATTCAACAAGAAATTGAGCGGCGTAGTATTAACTGGCAGCATCGTTTGCGTGACATGCTATTTGTCCAGTTTATAGAAAGCACAACGCCAGCACAGGGGCGCAGTGCATTACTAAAATTACATAATTCCGGTTTTGCGTTCACTTTACCGACTATTCCTGTGATTATTAATATTGAAGCTATTCAGTACCGCCCAGAAATACTCGATACGATCATTACTGAATTATCAGCTATGGAAAAAAGTGATGTGTTATTACTCAATAGCCGCGAAATTTTGATGCTATTCCCATCAACGCATTATCAAAATGAATCGTTTATTTCTAATCTTCATTTCATTCTAGATAGCCAACTTAGCCAATATTATATTGGTGTTGGTGTTCAGGCAGATACGCAAGAACATGTGAGGGATGCAGTACATTTTGCACGTTCAGTTATTGAAGTTGGACGGCTAACGGTTCCCGATAAACAAGTCTTTTTATTTAAAGAAATGGCATCTTTATGCCTCTTTAATGAATTGGAAAATAGCTATCTATTTAATTTCTTTTTAGATATTTGCCATAAAATATTGTTGCATGATTCGGGCGATATTTTGCTTGAAACCCTTGAGTTGTTTTTATCGCAAAATGGCGAAATAGGTAGCACCGCGCAGCAATTAGGCATTCACAGAAATACATTAAGTTATCGGTTACAACAAATTAAAAAGCAAACCAGTTTGGACCCGACAAGGTTTACGGATCTCATTCAGTTATCTGTTGCGATGCATGGCTACCGTCGACGTTACCCAAAACAACAGCCATGGCTCGATGCATTAAGTTAAGGAGCCGTATCATTACTTTTGTTGTAAAACCCAAATAGCGGCTTCAACGCGCGATTTTAAATTAAGTTTCTTTAGTAAGTGTTTGACATGGACTTTGACGGTGCTCTCTGTGATTTGTAATTTATTCGCAATCATCTTATTTGATAGCCCCTGTGAGATTAAATCTAAGATATGGGTTTCTCTTGGGGTTAGTGCTGATAGATTATGCTCTGTAGGGGCTCGGTTATCTCTTAAAGATTCAGCTAAAATGGAAGCGAGCGTTGGGCTAACGACCATTTTACCACTTGCGGCTTCTTTTAATGCAATAATTAATTTTTCAGGCTCCATGTCTTTGAGTAAATAGCCATCAGCACCTCGTTTTAACGCATTAATTAAGTCTTCGCCATAATTGGACACCGTAAATAAGATAATACGGCCTGAAAGTTCGCGGTTACGTAAATTATCGAGTACTTCAAAGCCATTCATACTAGGCATATTGAGATCTAATAGGATTAAATCTGGGTCTTGTTCTTCCGCAATTTTAATACCCGTTATTCCATCGTCTGCTTCACCAATTACCTTTAATGTGGGTTCTAAACTAATTAATTGTTTAACACCATTACGTAGCATCGGGTGATCATCAATCAGTAAAATGGTAGATTGCCCAGTCAGTTTATTTTCATTTTTCATTAATGAGTTACTCCAATTTAATTAAGCCAAAGTCAGTGGAAATACGACATTAACAATAGTGCCACCCTGAACTCTTGGCGAAATTTGATATTTCCCATTTAGGCTTAGCGCTCTTTCTCTCATAATAATCAATCCATAATGGTTATTTTTTGTTGGCTGAGGCTGAATACCTTCCCCATTATCTTCTATTGCCATGGTGATTAATCCGTTATTTTCGATTAATGAGACTTGTGACCAGTTTGCATTAGCATGTTTGAGAATATTGCTTAAAGCTTCTCGGATTATCTGGATAATATGAATAGATTGATGTGGAGAGAGGCTTTTGGCTGGAATTTGGTAATTTAATCCAATTTGAAAACCAAGGCGCTGACTGAATTCTTGGATTGTGCTTTCTAAGGCAGGGAATAGGCCTGGTTCAGTTAATTTTAGTCTGAAGGTTGTTAAAAGCTCACGTAATTGACTATAAGCGGAATTTATTTCATTGCGCATTTCGTTTAATAGTTCTTGGTGCTTAGTTGGCAATGTTTTAGGTTGCATTTGCAGATAACTAATTTGCATTTTGAGGCAAGATAATGATTGTGCGATGGAATCATGCAATTCTCTCGCAATCGCCGATCGTTCATCCATAATCAGTAACTGCTGTTGTTGCTCTAATTGGTGCTCCATCGCTAGCATTCCAGCGATTTGTTTAACTAGCATCAGCACTAAATTATTTTGTTCTTCAGATAATGGCTGATTTATATCCATTTCAGCTAAAATCATGCCATAACGCTGTAAATTATCAGAAATCTCCCATGATATTACTTTAAGGTGTTCAGCCATCTTGGGTGACTTGAGAGAGTGCTCCTCGTTTTCTGGACAATGAATTTCATGAAAGCAGGCATCATTGTTTTCTTCGTATAGCCTCAATCTAATATTTTGCAGTGGGATTAAACTTTTAAGCTCAAATAACACTTTTTCTAACCTTATTGATAGTGGCCCAATGGCATGTAGGGTTCGATTAGATTGGTATAAATAGAGTAATACTTTATTTTTCTTTTGCAGATCGGCGGTTTTTTCGATAACTCGAGATTCTAATTGATGGTAACTCTGTGCGAGCTCATCCGACATTTGATTTAACGTATGGCCCAGTGAATTTAGCTCATCTTGTTTTTTGCCTACAGGAAAGCGCTGACTAAAGTCTTGGTGACTAATCGCGTTCACCATATGAAGTAACTTAAGCCAAGGTGTATAAATTTTCTTTCTAAAATGGCAGATAGCAAAAATAAGTAGCAATAAAACGAGGCCAATAAATACCATTTGAGTGATTGCTACATAGGTTATTTTTCGTTCTGTTTTTTCATCAATATTACGAACTAATGCATCGAGTTTATTAACAAAGGTAACGACCGCGAGACGTGCATCATTAGGAGAAACTGCATGGTTAAGTGCAGGTTTTAATTCTGTAACCCAATATTGATAAAGCTCAGCAAATTGCGGATTTAAATCTTCTATATCGACAACTTGTGTTAGTTCATTGCTTAATAAATTTTTTTCAAGCTCACTAACATATACGTCAGAATATTGGTTGAGTGGTACTAATGAAAGTAAATGATAACTTTGCATCCGCAATGAGCCTGATTTATTTATTGCATGTGCATTTCCTTGCACACTAATAATCATACTATTTGAAATTGTCATGCCAATAATACCGAGTACGGCAATCAATAGCATTAAACCAATAACTTGGTTAATGATTGAAAATCGGTGATAAGCAATAGACATAAATGATCCTTTCTACTCTATTCTATACGTTTATTTATTATTTTTGATAACGTAGATATTGTTTCTCTATTATATAAAATTGAATATGCCACTTCGGTATTACTCCTTAATATCCCATTGAATTATTCGCTTTAAATTTCAACAAATAAAATTACCAAGCAATGATTTTTTTTGTTTTAATTCAATCAATTATTGTTTTGTACTCCTAATACTACTCTGGTGGTTAACGAGAAAAATCACGCATATTTCATTTAAATCTCTCTTGATTTAGATCAGCTTCACGGTGGTCTATTCGCCACACACTGCGAGCAGAAATTGTATTTATCGGGGTGATTTATGTCTCAACGAGATAATGTTAATAGTGTAGCTGCACAGTCAAATAATGGTGTTATACAGGATTGGCGTCCTGAAGATACTCGGTTTTGGCAGCAAACAGGACAGCGTATTGCCAATCGTAATTTATGGATTTCTATTCCATGTTTATTGCTCGCATTTTGCGTATGGATGTTATTTAGTGCAGTTGCGGTTAATTTAAATAAAGTGGGTTTTAATTTTACGACAGACCAATTATTTTTATTAACCGCATTACCTTCCGTTTCAGGTGCTTTATTAAGAGTCCCTTATTCATTCGTTATTCCTATTTTTGGTGGGCGCCGTTGGACTGCTATTAGTACGTTGTTTTTAGTGATCCCATGTATTTGGCTAGGTTATGCGATTCAAAACCCTGCCACGCCTTATCAAGTCTTTGTCATTATTTCCCTACTTTGTGGTTTTGCCGGCGCTAACTTTGCATCCAGCATGGCCAATATCAGCTTCTTTTTCCCTAAAGCTCGCCAAGGCGGTGCACTTGGCCTGAATGGTGGGCTAGGAAATTTAGGGGTCAGTGTCATGCAATTAGTGGCGCCTTTTATCGTTGGTGTTGGTGTATTTACTTTCGTTGGTGGGACTGGAGCGGCTCAGCCTGATGGCTCAACGTTGTGGTTAGAAAATGCTGCTTGGATTTGGGTGCCATTTCTACTGCTTTTTACGGTAATGGCTTGGTTTGGCATGAATGACTTAGCGGCTAATAAGGCATCTCTTAAAGCACAATTACCTGTTTTGAAACGTGGCCATCTATGGGTATTAAGCCTGTTATATCTGGCGACATTCGGCTCGTTTATCGGTTTTTCTGCTGGTTTCGCGATGTTATCGAAAACCCAGTTTCCAGACGTCATTATCTTGAAGTTTGCCTTTTTTGGCCCTTTCCTCGGTGCGTTAGCTCGCCCAGTCGGTGGCATGTTATCTGACCGTTTTGGTGGTGTGAAAGTCACATTACTGAACTTTGTGGTCATGGCTGTTTTCTCCGGCTTGCTGTTTTTTACGTTACCAGAAAACGGTCAAGGAGGCTCTTTCGGGGCGTTTTATGGCGTATTTATGGTGCTGTTTTTAACGGCAGGGCTAGGCAGTGGCTCAACCTTCCAAATGATTGCTGTTGTTTTTCGTAAATTAACCATGGACAAAGCCATCTTAAGAGGAGCTTCAGAGCAAGAAGCCCAAAAAGAGGCGGTAACAGAAAGTGCTGCAGCTTTAGGGTTTATCTCTGCTATTGGTGCAATAGGTGGCTTCTTTATTCCAAAAGCGTTCGGTACATCATTAACACTGACGGGTTCACCGGCAGATGCAATGAAAGTATTTTTTATATTTTATCTTTCCTGTGTGTTTATCACATGGCTGGTATACGGCCGTAAACACAAATAATAACAAGTCATAAAAATCAATTTTAGCAATGTACGGCGCCGGTCGCCGTCTCTTTGGAGGCAATCCGATGAGCAAGTTTTTAGATAGATTTCGGTATTTTAAGCAGTTGGGCGAAACCTTTTCAGGTGATCACGGGCAAGAGTTAAATGTAAACCGTGATTGGGAAGATGGTTATCGTAGCCGCTGGCAGCATGACAAAGTCGTGCGTTCCACCCATGGTGTCAATTGTACGGGCTCTTGTAGCTGGAAGATTTATGTCAAAAATGGGTTAGTGACTTGGGAAACTCAACAGACGGATTACCCACGAACTCGCCCAGATTTACCTGATCATGAGCCGAGAGGATGCCCTCGTGGTGCGAGTTACTCTTGGTATTTATATAGCGCAAACCGTGTTAAATACCCAATGATGCGTAAGCGCTTACTTAAACTATGGCGTGAAGCAAAAGCGGAGCAGCAAGACCCTGTTGCAGCGTGGCTATCTATTATCAATGACCCACAGAAGGCACAAAGCTATAAACAAGCTCGTGGTCGTGGTGGTTTTGTTCGCTCAAGCTGGCAGGAGGTGAATGAACTGATTGCGGCAGCGAACGTCGCGACGATTAAAGAATTTGGTCCTGACCGCATTGTTGGCTTTTCACCAATTCCCGCGATGTCGATGGTTTCCTACGCCTCGGGTGCTCGCTATTTATCGTTAATTGGTGGCTCATGCTTAAGTTTTTATGACTGGTATTGTGACTTGCCACCTGCGTCACCCATGACGTGGGGCGAACAAACTGACGTACCTGAATCAGCGGATTGGTACAACTCGTCTTATATTATTGCTTGGGGCTCTAACGTACCGCAAACGCGTACGCCAGACGCACACTTTTTTGCAGAAGTGCGTTATAAAGGGACGAAAACGGTCGCGGTGACGCCAGACTACGCGGAAATTGCCAAATTATGTGACCATTGGTTGAACCCGAAACAAGGAACGGATAGCGCCATGGCAATGGCGATGGGGCATGTGATCCTCAATGAATTCCATGTAAAACGTGAAGCGGAATACTTCCGTGAATATGTGCGCACTTATACCGATATGCCGATGCTTGTTATGCTAGATAAGCGTGAAGATGGTTCTTATGCCGCAGGCCGCATGCTACGGGCATCTGATTTACATAATTCATTAGGCGAAGAAAAAAATGCCGAATGGAAAACTATTGCGATTGATGAAGAGACAGGTGAATTATGTGCTCCACAAGGTTCAATGGGATTCCGTTGGGATGGCGGCCAAAAATGGAATTTAGAACCGCGTGCTGGGCAAGATGCACATAACATTAAAATGAAACTCAGCTTGGCAGATAGCCATGATGAATTTGTCGATGTTGGTTTTCCTTACTTTGGTGGATTAGAAAGTGAGCACTTCCAGCATGTTGAACTTAAAGATGTTTTATTACATAAACTGCCCACTAAACGTATTCAGTTAGCTGATGGTAGCGAATCATTGGTTACTAGTGTTTATGATTTAATGCTAGCGAACTACGGTATTGACCGTGGTTTTGGTGATGAAAACTGTGCGGTTGATTACGATGATATGAAAGCGTATTCACCTGCGTGGGCGGAAAAAGTCACAGGGGTTAGCCGCCAAAATATTATTCGCATAGCGCGTGAGTTTGCCGATACCGCAGAGAAAACCCATGGCCGTTCTATGGTGATTGTTGGTGCAGGGATTAACCATTGGTATCACATGGATATGACCTATCGTGCGATTATCAATATGTTGATTTTCTGTGGTTGCGTTGGGCAAAGCGGCGGTGGCTGGTCTCATTATGTTGGGCAAGAGAAATTACGGCCACAAACGGGTTGGTTACCTTTAGCCTTTGGTTTGGACTGGCAGCGCCCACCTCGCCATATGAATAGCACATCTTTCTTTTATAACCATTCAAGCCAATGGCGTTATGAAACAGTCGCAACAGAAGAGTTGTTATCGCCTCTAGCCGATAAGCAAGCCTTTAGCGGCAGTTTGGTTGATATGAATGTACGTGCAGAACGCATGGGGTGGCTGCCGTCAGCACCACAATTAAATGTCAACCCATTAAATATTGCGAAGAATGCTCAAAGTGAAGGGATGTCACCCACTGACTATACTGTTAAGCAGTTGAAAGAAGGGAATATTCGCTTTGCTTCAGAGCAACCTGATGACCCTCAAAATTTCCCACGAAATCTGTTTATTTGGCGTTCAAATTTATTGGGTTCCGCAGGGAAAGGCCATGAATACTTACTGAAATACTTATTAGGAACTGAAAATGGTATTCAAGGCAAAGACTTAGGTCAACAAGGCGGCGTCAAACCAGAAGAAGTGGAATGGCAAGATAAAGCGGCAGAAGGGAAAGTTGACTTAGTGGTGACTCTCGACTTCAGAATGTCGAGCACCTGCCTGTTCTCGGACGTTATTTTACCGACTGCTACTTGGTATGAAAAAGACGATATGAATACCTCGGATATGCATCCATTTATTCACCCATTATCAGCTGCAGTTGACCCAGCTTGGGAATCCAAAAGCGATTGGGAAATTTATAAGGGGATTGCCAAAGCATTTTCTGAGGTCAGCGTTGGGCACTTAGGCAAAGAAACGGATGTGGTGACGCTGCCGATTCAACATGATAGTGCAGCCGAGATGGCACAGCCTTTTGATGTTAGAGATTGGAAAAAAGGGCAATGCGAGCTTATTCCAGGGAAAACAGCGCCGCATATTATCTGTGTTGAGCGTGACTACCCAAATACTTATGCACGTTTTACCTCTCTTGGCCCATTGATGGATAAATTGGGTAATGGTGGTAAAGGGATCAATTGGAATACACAAGATGAAATTGATTTCTTGAAAAAACTCAATAAAACCCAGCCTGACGGTACTAATGCTGGGCGGCCAAAAATTGAAACGGCAATTGATGCCGCGGAAGTCATTTTAACACTTGCACCTGAAACCAATGGGCAAGTGGCAGTAAAAGCATGGGATGCGTTAAGCAAAGTAACGGGCCGCGACCATACTCATCTTGCTCGTTATAAAGAAGACGAAAAAATCCGTTTTCGCGATATTGTTGCGCAGCCGCGTAAAATTATCTCAAGCCCTACATGGTCAGGGCTGGAAGATGAACATGTTTCCTACAATGCCTGTTACACCAACGTGCATGAAATGATCCCATGGCGGACGCTCAGTGGTCGTCAGCAATTATATCAAGATCACGAATGGATGCGCGCCTTTGGGGAAAGCCTTGTGGTGTATCGCCCACCAATTGACACTCGAGCGGCTCAGCCACTTATGGGGAAAAAATCCAATGGATTCCCAGAAAAAGCACTGAACTTTTTAACACCGCACCAAAAATGGGGGATCCACTCTACTTACAGTGACAACTTATTAATGTTGACGTTAGGCCGCGGTGGTCCAGTTGTTTGGCTTAGCGAAGAAGATGCCCGCGAACTGGGTGTTGAAGATAACGATTGGGTTGAAGCTTTTAACAGTAATGGTGCATTAACCGCTAAAGCGATCGTTAGCCAACGTATTCCTGATGGCATGATCATGATGTACCACGCCCAAGAACGACTGATCAACTTACCAGGTTCTGAAATTACGGCCCAACGTGGCGGAATTCATAATTCGGTCACGCGTGTTTGCCCGAAACCTACGCATATGATCGGCGGCTATGCGCACCTTGCCTATAGCTTCAATTATTACGGAACCGTAGGTTCTAATCGTGATGAATTTGTGGTTGTTCGCAAAATGAAACAGGTTGACTGGCTGGATGGTGAAGGTGATGCCTACCAGCAGACCTTGAGCGGAAAGGAGAAAGCATAATGAAAATTCGTTCTCAAGTCGGCATGGTGCTAAACCTTGATAAATGTATTGGTTGTCACACTTGCTCAGTGACCTGTAAAAACGTGTGGACTAGCCGCGAAGGGGTAGAATACGCATGGTTTAATAACGTCGAAACCAAACCAGGTATTGGTTACCCCCATAATTGGGAAGACCAAGAAAAATGGAAAGGAGGCTGGATCCGCACCATTAAGGGTAAATTGGTTCCACGTATGGGGAACAAAGTTGGCGTTTTATCAAAAATCTTCGCTAACCCAGATGTACCTGCTTTGGATGATTATTATGAGCCGTTTAATTATGACTACGGCCATTTAAAAAATGCTAAAGAAGGTAAGCACGTACCGACAGCACGCCCTCGTTCATTAATTACTGGTGAGCGAATGAGTAACGTGAAAATGGGACCAAACTGGGAAGATGATTTAGGCGGTGAATTCGCCAAACGAGCCCAAGATAAAAATTTTGAACATATTCAAAAAGAGATGTATGGGCAGTTTGAAAATACGTTCATGATGTATTTGCCACGCCTGTGTGAACATTGTTTAAACCCAGCTTGCGTCGCGACCTGCCCAAGTGGTGCAATTTATAAGCGCTCAGAAGACGGTATTGTGTTGATTGACCAAGACAAATGCCGTGGCTGGCGTATGTGCTTAACTGGTTGCCCGTATAAAAAAATCTATTTCAATTGGAAAAGCGGTAAATCAGAAAAATGTATTTTCTGTTACCCACGTATTGAGTCAGGCATGCCAACGGTTTGCTCTGAAACCTGTGTTGGTCGTATCCGCTATTTAGGGGTATTGCTGTATGACGCCGATAAAATTGAGTCAGCTGCCAGTGTCGAAAAGGAAACCGACCTTTACCAGAGCCAACTTGATGTTTTCCTTGATCCCCATGATCCAAAAGTGATTGAAGAAGCGCAAAAACAAGGGATCCCATTAAGTGTGATCGATGCGGCACAGAAATCTCCAGTGTACAAAATGGCGATGGAGTGGCGCTTAGCTCTGCCATTACACCCTGAATACCGCACGTTACCAATGGTGTGGTATGTACCACCTTTGTCACCGATCCAGTCAGTGGCGGATTCAGGGCTATTAGCTAATAAAGGTGTATTGCCGGATGTCGAAAGTTTACGCATTCCAGTGCAATACCTTGCGAATTTGTTAACCGCAGGGGATACCGAACCGGTGTTATTGGCGTTAAAACGTATGTTAGCGATGCGCCATTTCAAACGGGCAGAAACCGTGGAAAACCAATGTGATACCAGTGCATTAGAGCAAGTCGGCTTAACACAAGCTCAGGCACAAGAAATGTACCGCTATTTAGCCATTGCTAACTATGAAGACCGTTTTGTCATTCCATCCAGTCATCGAGAATTGGCGCGTGAAGCATTCCCTGAAGCGAAAGCTTGTGGCTTTAGTTTTGGTGATGGTTGCCATGGCAGCGATAGCAAAGCGAATTTATTTAATAGCAGGCGCATTGACGCCATTGATATCACACCAAAAAATAATCAGGAGAAAGCACTATGATGACACTAAAAGTGATTTCTCGGTTATTGGAATACCCTTCGGAAGCGCTTTGGTTACATCGTGATGAGCTCATTGAAGCGCTAGAACAGGCTGATGAGCTGCCTGTCACACGGGCTGTTCAACTGATGGTGTTTGTGCGTGAGTATCTCAACGAAGACTTACTTGATATGCAGGCGCAATATTGTGAACTGTTTGATAGAGGGCGCGCGACATCATTATTGCTATTTGAGCATGTACATGGCGAATCCCGAGACCGAGGGCAAGCGATGGTTGATTTAATGGCTCAATATCAGCAACAGGGTTTGCACATTGATTGCCGTGAATTACCCGATCATTTGCCCATTTATTTGGAATACCTCACGGCATTACCGACCGATGAAACTATCGAGGGGTTACAGGATATTGCGCCAATTTTAGCGCTGTTAGGGGAAAGGTTGAAACAGCGAGAAAGCCGTTTCTCTGTTTTATTTGATTTTTTACTTGAGCTTTCCCATAGCGACATTGCTGCGGAGCAATTAAGCAAACAAGTAGCAACCGAAGTACGGGATGATACCCCAGAGGCGCTAGATGCAGTTTGGGAAGAGGAGCAAGTGAAATTTTTTGCCGATGAAAAAACATGTGGTAGCGAAGTTGCAGCGCATCAACATCGCTTCGCCAATGCGGTGGTACCACAGTATTTGGATCTCAGTGTGGGCAGCCATGTAGGAGTTCAAAAATGAATTTTATCAATCAATTTTTCTTCGATATTTACCCCTATATCGCTGGGACGGTATTTATTGTCGGTAGTTGGTTACGTTACGATTACGGGCAATACACGTGGCGAGCGGGTTCCAGCCAAATGTTGGATAAAAAGAACATGCGTTTGGCATCAAACTTATTCCATTTGGGGATTATTGGGATTTTTGTCGGGCACTTTTTAGGTATGTTAACGCCTCATTGGATGTATGAATCTTTTCTGCCAATGCACATTAAGCAGTTAATGGCGATGATAGGTGGGGGATCAGCAGGTGTGATGATGTTAATTGGTGGCGCGATGCTATTGAAGCGCCGCCTGACAAACCCACGAGTGAGAGCAACTTCATCCTTTGGTGACATCATGATCTTAACCTTGCTGGTGGTGCAAGTTTGCTTAGGATTACTCACCATTCCATTCTCAGCACAACATATGGATGGTAGCGAAATGTTGAAATTAGTGGGATGGGCACAGTCTATTGTGACATTCCATTGGGGGGCATCCAATTACCTTGAAGGGGTTGGCATTGTTTTTAAACTGCATATTGTGTTGGGGATGACGATATTTTTACTCTTCCCATTCTGCCGCTTAGTGCACATTTGGAGTGCACCTATCGAATACCTGACTCGTCGGTATCAATTGGTGAGAAATCGCCATTAGGTTTGGGTTCCACAAGGAGGTGGGCCAATACATTGCTTTTGTACAACTTGTTCTTGTGTAAACAACAAATATTGCTATTTTGGCGCCCCATCTCATAGGAGATGGGGTTTTTTGTTTTATTTAGTGTTGGTTGGCTCAATATAGCCAAGGCGGCGGGAAATCAGTAAGCAAACGTGGGCAAGTTCTTCATTAACACGGTCTATTTTGGAAACCATTCTGTGAGTCGGCCCAGCGACACTAATCGCGCCGATAATATTACCGGTATAATTAAATATCGGCCTTGCCACACAGGTGAGCCCTTCTTCATTTTCTTCATCATCTAAAGAAAAGCCTTTTAAACGAATATCAGCCAAAACTTCATACAGTTTCATGCGATCGATAACTGTTTTTTCAGTGTATTTGGTTAATGGTTTATCTAGTACAGCATCAATTTCTTCTAACGGCTGGAAGGCTAATAAAGCTTTCCCTATACCAGTACAATAAGCGGGTAGTCGAGCACCCAGTTTTGCGGAGGTTTGAATGGATAGCGTTCCTTCACTTTTATAGAGGTAGACCACATGGCCACTGTTATAAACTCCTAAAAAGCAAGTTTCAAACGTTGAACTCGACAACGTTTTTAAATAAGGGATTGAAACTTCAACTAAATTAACATTCATTAAGCCTTTAATGCCTAATTCGAGGCTTTTTAAGTCAAGGTTATAGCGTTCTGTAAGATGGTCTAAGCTGACATATTGACGCTCTTTTAGTGTTTCTAATACGCGAAAAGCCGTGGTTTTTGGAATCTCCGTATTTTTGACCAATTCGGCCAAAGAAATTCCGTCAGAATGGTTACTAATCTCTTCAAGTATGGTCAGTACTCTGTCGATACTCGACGAGTTTGCTTGACTTTCTTTCGTCATCGTAGGTTCCTCACTCACGCTAAGCCCTCTCATTGTACTCATTTTTTAAACGCCGTTCCATTTTTACCTCGATGTTACCTTTTTCTCTGAAAAAACATGCAGTACGTAATGTATTGATCTTCATTGAGTTTGACTTTTTGATTGTGATCGCTGTCGTTATTCTTACAAAATCGGAACGACATTCCTAATTTTTAATGTATGTTATTAAAAAAGGAACGATGTTCCGTTATTTTAAAGGGATAAACATGTTGATAGTGACCATTGATACAGGGACAACGAATACCCGAGTTAGAGCATGGAAAAATAACGCGGTTGTTCGTGAACAAAGTGTTGAAGTTGGTATTAGGGATTGTGCAAAAAATGGCGATAAAACGCTGTTAATTCAATCGATAAAAACAGTACTAGATAAGCTGTTGTCAGGGGTGAGTGTCGAAGAAAGAGAAAATTATCAGCTCGTTGCATCAGGTATGATTACATCCGAAATTGGGCTGTGTCACTTACCTCACCAAGTGACCCCCGTTTCAATGCAGCAACTTGCTAAAGCCACAATGCCTTGTGTTATCAAAGAGATCAGTGAAAAACCGATTATTTTTATACCAGGCGTTAAAAATAACGTGGCAAATATGACGTTTGATTCAATTGAAAGTATAGATGTAATGCGTGGTGAAGAAGTTGAAGTTTTTGGCATTCTAACACAGCAACCGGATCTTGGCCCTGCCTTAGTCATTTTACCTGGGTCACATTCTAAGTTTGTACGTCTTGATGAAAAAAATAATGTGGTTGCATTGGCAACAACGATGGCTGGGGAAATTTTCGATACATTAACGCACCAGACTATCTTAGCCAGTTCTTTAGAACACCAGTTTGTTCAATATTTAGATAAAGAATATTTACGCAAAGGTGCTGAGCTTAGTCTGCAAGTAGGGATTGCGAGAAGTTGTTTTTCGGTGAGGCTACTAGACCTTTTCACGGAAGCGACACTTGACCAACGCTCAAGTTTTTTATTGGGAGCTATTTTGGCGTCAGATTTACTCGCAATAAAACATAGCCAAGCTCTTAATATTACTAGCGATATAAAAATTGTTATTAGTGGAAAACCTATTTTAGCGGATGCACTTAAAGAGTTAATTAAAAATGATAGTTACTTCACTGGGGAAATACACCTATTAGACGATAAAAAGGAACAGCCTTTTTCTGGATTGGGTGCAATTTCAATATTAAAAGAAACGCAATGCAAATAAATATTATTAATGGTTTTTTATTAGGTGATTGTTATGAATTCTAAAAATGAAATACCGCTTATTGCAATATTACGGGGAATAAAACCTGACGAAGTTTTAGAACATATCGCTATCCTTGCAGATGAAGGTTTTAATTATATAGAAATTCCTCTTAACTCTCCCGAGTGGGAAAAAAGTATTCCATTAGCGATTGAAAACTACGGCGATAAATTAAAAATCGGTGCCGGTACTGTGCTCAATAAAAGCAATGTTGAAAAGTTGGCAATAATGAACGCTAAAATTATTGTCACTCCCAATATTAACGTTTCTGTGATCACTACTGCTCTTGAAAATAAGATGGAAATATTTCCAGGTTGTGCAACAGCAACAGAAGCTTTTACCGCGATTGACGCCGGTGCTGTTAATTTAAAAATTTTCCCTACAGCGCCTTTTGGGGTTAATTATGTGAAATCGCTGATGTCAGTGCTCCCAAAAAATATTGCTATTTATGCGGTAGGAGGCATAACTCCGAATAATCTGCATGAATACCTAGATATTGGCTGCCATGGTGCAGGACTGGGAAATGATCTTTACCAAATAGGCCAAACACCAGAGAAAACCAGAGAAAAAGCGAAAGCATTTATATCTGCATATATCGCATTTAAAAATCAAACTAATTAATCCTAAAGAGATATTAAAATGAAATACGATTATGTTTTTAAAAATGCCACTGTAATAGATGGTAGTGGTAAAAGCGAGTTTGTCAGTGATATTGCAGTTAAAGATGAACGGATTATTAAAATATCAAAAAATATAAGTGAAGATACTGAAAAAATAATTGACTGCTCAGGCTTGATTTTATCACCTGGATTTATTGATGTGCATACTCATGACGATTTAATTGTGATTGATAAGCCTGAATATATTGAAAAAACATCACAAGGTGTAACGACAATTATTGTTGGTAATTGTGGTATCAGTGCAGCGTGTGCAACATTAAAGGATGAAGTTCCTGACCCAATTAATTTATTAGGTGAGTTAAACGAATTTCAATTTTCTGATTTATCCAGTTATAAACAAAAAATTAATAATGTGATGCCAACCGTTAATGTTGCGACGTTAATAGGGCATACAACCTTAAGAAATAATTGTGTGACAGACTTATTAAAACCCGCGACACAAGACAATATCGCTCATATGAAGCAAGTATTGGCCTGTGCGTTAGATGAAGGGGCTTTAGGATTAAGCACTGGTTTATCTTACGGTAACGCAATTAATTCTTCGACTGAAGAAATTTGTGAGTTGGCTGAATTATTAGCAGAGCATCAGGGAATTTATACCACTCATATGCGAACTGAATATGACGGTATCATTGATGCGATGCATGAAGCCTTCCATATCGGCCGTCATGCAAAAGTTCCTGTGCAAATTTCCCACCATAAGTGCGCTGGTGTAAAAAACTGGGGACGTACAAAAGAAACGCTTGCCCTCATTGAAAAATACCAAGCCATGCAGGATATCAATTGTGATTGTTACCCATATCGTGCGGGTTCATCAAACTTAGATATCACACAAGTTACTGAAGACTATGACATCCTAATAACTTGGTCGACACCATTCCCTGACGTTGCGGGTAAGACATTAAAAGAAATAGCCGCTATGTGGAGTAGCGATGTTTTCCAAGTTGCTGAAAAAATTGTTCCTGCGGGAGCGATTTATTTCCAAATGCACGAAGATGATGTTCGTCGTGTGTTACAGCATCCAAGCAGTATGGTGGGTTCTGATGGCTTACCACGTGACCCTAATCCACATCCACGCCTTTGGGGAACTTTTCCACGAGTTATTAGCCACTATAGCCGTGATGAGCAGCTTTTCCCAATGACCACCGCGATTTACAAAATGACAGGCATGTCAGCACAACGTTTTTCTTTAAAGGATAGAGGCCTTATCCAAGAAAATTATTTTGCAGATATCGTTGTATTTGACCCTAAAAAAATTAATGAAACAGCCACGTTCCAAGACCCAAAACAAAAAGCGGATGGTATTGAATATGTGTTTGTTAATGGTGTTCTGACCTATACCAAAAAAGAAATGACAGGGAATAGAGCAGGTAAATTCTTAGAAAGAAATAAATAAAAGAGAGATAAAAATGATTAAAAGATTCGGAATTGAAGGCTCAAAAGGTACTGGCGGGCAATCTTTGCCTTTTGCTAAGGCCGTGTTAGCTGACGGATGGCTGTATGTTTCAGGGCAAACACCCATGATTGACGGGGAAGTGATTGATGGCGGAATTATCGCTCAATCTAAATTGGCTATCGAGAATTGTTTAAACATTATGAAAGATGCGGGATTTGCGACGCAAGATATTGTGCATATGAAAGTGGTATTAAGTGATGCGCGCTATTTCCAATCTTTTAATAAAGTATTTCAGCAATTCTTTGCAGATAATCCACCTGCACGGGTGTGCTTTGTCGCTGACCTTGTCGTCGATTGTATGGTTGAAGTGGATATTACCTGCTTCAACAGCAAATTCAAATCTTAATTGCTAAGGCGATGAGAGGCTACTATGGAACATAATAATTTCTTAATGTGGTTTTTGTTATATGCATTTGTGATGATGTTTGTGGGTTGGTATGTCACAAGGCATCAAAAAACGGGTGAAGATTTCATTCTTGGTGGAAGAAAGCTCCCGATGCTACTCACTCTCGGTTCAACCGTCGGGACGATGGTGGGAACGGGCTCGAGTATCGGTGCAGTCAGTTTTGGCTATTCCAATGGCTGGGCGGGAATGTTGTATGGGATTGGTGGAGCGACGGGGATCTTACTAACGGCTTGGCTATTTGCACCAGTAAGAAATTATCGCTTTATGACCATGAGTGAAGAGATCTGCTATTACACAGGCGGCAGCCGTTTAGTGAAAAACTTGGTTGCGCTATTAATATTCTTGGCATCGATAGGCTGGCTCGGCGCTCATATTCTTGGAGGCGGCTTATATCTAGCATGGGCGGCAGATATTGATATTACTGTTGCGAAGATCATTATCGCGGTTGGCTTTGTTTTTTACGTGGGGATTGGTGGCTATAAAGCGGTTTCATGGATTGATACACTGCAATCAATTGTTTTATTCCTCGGATTTATCATTCTAGCGGTTGCTTCGGTAAGTTATGTCGGTGGTTGGGATGTTGTTGTTAAGAGTACAGACCCTGACGCCTTTACTTTATTTGGTATTGGTAAATTAGGCATTTTACCTGCGATATCATTGGCTGTGGTCATTGGTATTGGTGTGTTAGCGACACCGTCATATCGCCAACGTATTTATTCAGCGGCATCCACTAAAGCTATCCGTCAGTCCTTTATTATTACAGGTTTACTGTATATGGGCTTTTCGTTCCTACCAGCGATTATCGGCATGGCAACTCATGTGATGGAACCGAATTTAGAAAACAGCAGCTTTGCTTTCTTATATGCAACTAACGCTTTACCGCACGTATTAGCAATGGTGGTATTGATTGCAGGTATGTCTGCCAATATGTCATCAGGTAGCTCAGATGCTATCGCGGGTGTTTCTATTATCCTACGTGATATCTATACGATGGTAACTGGTAAGATGCCACCACCTGAGAAAGCGATCAATTTATCTCGTATCTTCTTACTTGGCGTCATCTTGTTAGCACTTGTCTTTGCATTAACTTCAAATGACATTATCGGCTACATTACAAAAATGATTTCAATGATTATGTCAGGCCTGTGTGTGACCGTGTTATTGGGTAAATTTTGGCATCGTTTTAACTGGCAAGGTTGTATTGCTGCATTGGTTGCGGGAAGTTCAACATCATTAGCGATTATTTTGACGCCAGAATGGTCTGCAAAATTAGGCAACCCAGTAATCCCTGCATTAGTCATCAGTTTGGTCTGTGCGGTTGTTGTGACATTGATAACACCAAAGAATAAACTCAGTCGTGAAGAAGTACTAGAAAACATTACTCACGAAAGAGAAAACACAGCCAAAAGTCAGTAACCAGCAAGTTGAGGGAAGATAATGACGAAACTGAATGCATTGGCGGGCGTAGTTCATAAGTCAGCCATATTAAATCAGGATGGTATTTCGGTGAATGTCCTACATGAGGATGTGTGTTTACCAGCGGTGGTAGTAAAGCGTAATGAATTGGAGAATAACATTGCATGGATGCAGCATTATTCGAATGTGGCGAATGTTTCGTTGTCTCCACACGGTAAGACCACCATGACGCCTGCCATTTTTAAACGACAAATTGCTCAAGGTGCATGGGGGCTAAGTGTAGGAACAGCTTATCAAGCCAAGGTGGCAGTGGAGTCAGGTGTTAAGAATATCATTATTGCTAATCAAGTCGTGGGTAAAAGCAATATTCGATTACTTGCGGAACTAGTGCAATTAAATCAAGCCAATATTTATTGTTGTGTTGATAATGTGATTCATGCAAAACAGCTGGCTGCCATTTTTTCATCATTAGATTTAACCATAAATGTTCTGATTGAGTTAGGGGTTAATGGTGGACGCTGTGGATGTCGAAGTGAAGAAGAAGCCATCACATTGGCAAATGAGTTAACCAAACTTCCTTCTTTAATGATTGCTGGCATTGAATTCTACGAAGGCGTTATTCATAGCGATGATGCCCAAAAGGATATTGAAGAGATACAGCAATTTTTACAGCGAGTGTTAACCACCAGTCAAAAACTGGATAACTTAGGTGTATTTGCACGCTATTCAGGGGAGTTATTAATAACTGGGGCAGGTTCAGTTTGGTATGATCTGGTCAGTAAAAAGATGGCAGAGTTTCATCTTTCTAAACCTATTCGGTTTGTGATCCGCCCTGGATGCTATATTACACATGACCACGGTATTTATGATGAAGCCCAGAACGCATTGAAAATGCGGGACAGTGTGGCCTGCCAGTTAGATGGCGATTTAATGCCAGCGATGGAAATCGTGGCATTAATTCAGTCTGTGCCTGAGAAAGGACGAGCGATTGTTAATTTTGGTAAAAGGGATGTCGCCTTTGATGCAGGTTTGCCTCAGCCTCTAATGCAATATCGAGAGGGTAAGCCAGTCTGTTTTCAAACTAATAGTGCAAAAACAGTCGGTTTAATGGACCAACATGCCATTTTATCTTTTGATGAAAATTGTGATTTCCAAGTTGGCGATATACTAATATTTGGGACATCTCACCCCTGTATTACATTTGATAAATGGAAAGTGATTTATCTTGTTGATGATAAATATGATGTTATAGAGGAAATGCCGACCTTTTTCTAATGTTGTATTATTAACTCACTTTATTTTATATCGGTCACTTGTTTTAAGTGGCCGATTTTTTTATTCATCACATTCTTGTGATCGAATTCATAACAAATTGTGCATTTGCACAATTATATTCAATTTTTCACGTTAAAAACTAGTCATTTTTACAATGCCTTCCTGATAAGCGAATTATATAATTTTATTAAATAAAAAAGTCTAATTGACATTCATTTTGTTGATTAATTGGGTGGTAATAAAAATGACAGTTAAAATCGTGTTTCTCGATCATGACACTTTCCCTGAAGGAATAAATATTAAGAAAATAAATAAAGAATATAGTTTAGAACTATATGGGAAAACATCGGAAGATGAAATTATTGAACGAGTTAAAAATGCAAACATTATTATTACCAATAAAGTAAAAATCACTAAAAAAATTATTGAATCTGCAAAGCAACTCAAATTCATTTCTGTCGCTGCAACAGGAACGGATGTGATTGATATTGGTGCTTGTAATGAGCGTAATATATTAGTTTCTAACATCAGAAATTATGCAATAAATACAGTGCCTGAGCATACGTTTACCTTGATTTTAGCCTTACGTCGTAGCTTATTAGCCTATGCACAATCAGTACGAAATGGTCGTTGGCAAGAATCAGGCCAGTTTTGTTATTTTGATTATAAAATTAATAATTTAGCTGGGTCGACGCTTGGTATTATTGGTGATGGTGTCTTAGGTAAGGCAGTTGCTGATATCGCAAAAGCTTTTGGTATGAAGGTGTTATTTTCCACATACAAAGGCACGAATAATATGGGCCCACTATATACACCATTTGAGGATGTTATTGCGAAAAGTGATATTATTTCTATTCATTGTCCATTACTCAAATCCACCAAGGATTTAATTAGCTTTTCAGAATTCGAACAGATGAAGCCGTCTTGTATTTTAATTAATACAGCACGAGGTGGGATCGTTAATGAAGAAGCATTATATGGCGCTCTAATAAATAATAAAATATTAGGTGCAGGGTTTGATGTTTGTATTTCAGAACCACCCGAAAAAGAAAGCTATATGATGAAATTAACTCAGTTATCAAATTTTATTCTTACCCCTCATATTTCATGGGCTAGTTTTGAAGCCATACAAACCTTATCAGACATGATGATGGACAATATCGAAGCCTTTTTATCTGGCCATCCTCAAAATTTAGTTAATTAATTCACTCATTGATTTAAAGAGGTCATTAATATGTTTTTAGGAAAAGAAATTCGTTTAAAAAGATTATTAAATAAAAAATCTGGCCGCCTTCTTGCGATTACTATGGATCATCCGATTACACGTGGTGTATTACCGGGAATTGGTGATATTAAATCTGTCATGAAACAGGTTGTTGCGGGTGCACCTGATGCCATTACGATGCATAAAGGTATTATTGAAAAGGTTTATCCCCCGTATGTTGCTTCCGATGTTTCTATCATCATGAAAGCGACAAGTTATTCCATACCTTACCATGAAGCTTATGACACACCCGTTGCTGACGTTGAAGAAGCGATTCGTTTAGGAGCAGATGCAATTTCAGTCGGTTGTATTATGGGAGGACCTGAACAAGCACAGCAATTGACATTTTTAGGTCAAGTATCAAAAGCCGCTGCTTCCGCGGGACTGCCTTTAGTCGCGCATATTTATCCAAAAGGTCCAATGATTGAAGATAGTTTTGATGCGAAAAATCTCGCTTACTGTGTTCGCGCAGGCGCTGAGCTAGGTGTCGATATCATCAAAACACTTTGGTCAGGTTCTCCTGAGACATTTAAATCAGTCGTTGATAGCTGCCCAGCAATGGTTGCTTTAGCTGGTGGTGATATGGGGAGTGATCTTGTTAGCTTCCTAACAAATACACGTAAAGCATTAGATATTGGTGTTGGCGGTGTGACATACGGGCGCTTTGTATGGCAGCACGAAAACCCAACAGCAGTCATTAAGGCTCTGAATGCATTAATTAATGATGATTGTTCGGTTGACCAAGCTATCGCGGAATATAAGCAAGCTGGTGGCAAATAACTAACGTTCATAGCTGTTATGCATGGGGGAGGAAAAATGAAAGCAGCGGTATTGTATGCGCCTAATGAACTTAGAGTGGCAGACGTTAAATATCCACAAGTTGGTAAAGGCGATGTGGTTATTAAAGTCAAAGCAGCCGCGATTTGTGGAACTGACGGACGGATTATTTCAGGTAAAAAAACTAAAGGTGTGCGTTACCCTTCTGTAATAGGACATGAATTTTCAGGGGAAATTGTCGAAGTCGGTGAAAATGTGACTGACCTAAAAGTCGGTGACGCAATCGCTGTTGATCCTGTCGTGCCATGCCGTTCTTGTGTTTATTGTCGTATCGGTAAAGAAAATGTCTGTTTAAACCGCCAAGCAATCGGTTATGAATTTGATGGCGCTTTTGCGGAATATGTTCGAATACCAGAGGTTGCTTTGTCATCGGGTAATGTCTTTAAGATACCGCAAGGGATGTCTTTTGAAGCCGCAGCGTTAGCTGAGCCGTTAGCTTGCTGTATCAATGGACAAAAAAATGTGGGTATTGAGCTCGGTGATACGGTGGTCATTATTGGTGCGGGGCCTATCGGGTTAATGCACGTGCAACTTGCGCGTTTCTCAGGTGCGACAAATATTATTGTGAGTGAACTCAATGAACAGCGCCAACAGGCTGCGTTAAATTGCGGTGCAACACGCGTCGTTAATAGCCAGCAAGAAAACTTACTGGATGTCGTAAAAGGCTTGACGGAAGGTGTGGGGGCAGATGTTGTGATTATTGCCATTGGCATCCCTGGATTAGTTAATCCTGCGTTGGAACTCGCTAGAAAAGGCGGGCGAGTTAACTTGTTCGCTGGTTTTTCAAAAGATGATATGGCGCAAATTGATGTCAATATTATTCACTACAACGAGCTTATTCTTACGGGAGCCAGTGCGTTAAGCCGGGAAGGATACCAACAAGCTTTGACACTGATTTCTTCTGGCTTAATTGATATTGAGAAATTAGTGACTCACCGATTTGTTTTAGATGAGATCAACGAGGCCATGGCAACCGCTCAAAAAGGTGACGCGATTAAAATTATTATACATAACAATTAAAAGCAGGCGTTGGAGGCAGCATGATGGACAGTGTCTATTTGGGAATTGATGCAGGTAGCAGTAGTGTGAAAGTTTGTGCGTTTAATTTCCATGGAGAATTATTGGCAAAGGCTTCACGTGATACCAATATTATTTCCAAATCTCCCAAAAATCATGAAATTGACTTAAATGATTTTTGGAGAAAGACCGCAGATGCAGTTAAAGAAGTGACTTCTCAAGTAAAGAATATCGTATCTGTGAGTTTCTCTGTTGCTTGCCCAACGCTGGTTTTATTGGATAAACATAATAAACCTGTCGCAAATGGGATTACTTACCTCGATGGACGTTCCGAAGGCTTCATACAGCAAACACTCGGGGAAAATATAACGCATGTTCGGGCGCTTTCTTGTAATAGCCCAAGTCCGTCTGCATGTTGGGTAGGAACGTTAGGATGGCTACAAGAACAACAGCCGGAATTAATGCAAAAAGTTCATAAAGTCGTGCTACTTAATAGTTTTTTATCTTTAAAGTTAGGGAGCCAAAAAGCCGCCATTGACCCGACCCAAGCCGCGTATTCTGGCGCAGTGGTTTTGGCGAAAGCTCCTAAGTGGTCAAAAGAATTATTAAGGTATTGGAAGTTTAATCACGATATTTTGCCGCCGATTTACCAATGCACCTCTGTGGTTGGTAAAGTGAGTAAAGAAGCCGCTCAAGAAACGGGATTAAAAGAAAATACGCCAATTATTTTAGGGTCGGCAGATACCGCCGCTGCAGCATTCGCGGTTGGGTTACTTGACCCTGAAACGGCTTTTGAATCAACAGGAACATCGGGAGTCATTACGTTTTGCTTAGAAGAGCCAAATTTTGACCCTCGTTTTATGAACCGGTACCACATCGTCCCCAATCAATGGTTGGCCCATGGTGCGATGTCGACAACAGGGGGAACATTCAGTTGGTTAAATCAGGCTATTTGGCCGGAAGTTAATGACCATGAACAGTTGGAAATATTTTCAAAATCATCAGTACCTGGTGCCAATGGCTTAATTTATCTGCCTTATTTAGCTGGAGAACGTAGCCCTATTTGGGATGTTAATGCATCGGGAGCATGGATAGGCTTACGTCTAAATCATACTCGCGATGATATGGTCAGGGCGGCATTTGAAGGTACAGCATATGGTCTAAAACAGATCTTGAATATTGCTAATGAAAAATGGGGAGTGATATTAGATGAATTACTCAGCGTAGGAGGTGGATCACGTAATACATTATGGACTCAAATTAAAGCGGATATTCTTCAGGTTGAATATAATATTGCCCAAACAGCAGACGCAGCGGCTTTTGGCGCCGCAATGGTTGGTGCGACAGGAGCTGGTTTTTTCTGTGGCATTAATGACCCTGATTTACCGATTATAAAAACAGAAGATATCACATTCACACCAAATCAAGATAAAAAAACGCAAGATACTTATGACAAGCAGTTTAATATTTACAATGGGCTGTATCCTTTATTAAAAGAAACAATGCATAGCTTGTCGAGTAAATAAAATTATTTGAAGTAAGTTTAAATTAAATAACGTTCCTAAATGTTAATTTTAATGAATTAGCAGGGATCGTTTCATTCTTAAAAAAGCAGGTAATAAAACGTGTATTAAATAATAAACTGCTCTGGAGCGAAAATAATGATAAATTCAAATCCGATTAAGCCAAAGACGAATTATCGTTGGGTGGTATTAGCCCTGATTTTTATCGTCTATGCTGTAAATTATGCAGACAGAAGTAATATTGGTGCAGTTCTACCTTTTATTACTGATGAGTTTAAATTAACTAATTTAGAAGCGGGATCTCTCGCGAGTATGTTTTTCCTCGGTTATGCTTTATGCCAAATACCCGCGGGCTTTTGGATGGCAAAACGTGGGATCAGAGGAATGGTGTCATTATCCATTCTCGGTTTCTCCGCCATGACTTGGTTTATTGGCTTAGCCCAATCTGCCTTTGCAATTAAGTGGTTGCGTCTTGGCCTAGGTATGGCAGAAGCGCCAACTCCTGTCGGGCTAACGTCGACAATTAATAATTGGTTTCCAGCAAAAGAAAAAGCAACTGCCACTGGGGTTTATATTGCTTCAACGATGTTTGCTCCGATTATTGTTCCACCATTAGTCGTTTGGATTGCATTAACTTATGGATGGCGCTGGGTCTTTATTCTGTTCGCTATTCCCGGTATTTTTCTCGCTATTATTTGGTATTTATTTGTTAGAACAAAACCAGAGGAAAGTCGCTTTGTTTCACAAAGTGAATTAGATTATATTCGTGCCGATAATTCAGAAATTGCAGAAAAGAAAATAGAAGGCAATATTGTTCTGAGTCCTAAATTTAATACGCTAGATAAATTTATTCGTGTTAAATCAGTCACGCCATTAAGTTCAGCTTCCCAAATATTTAAATCTAAAAATATTTGGTGTAATACCATTTCTTATTTCATGATGGTCAGTATTTTATATGGAATATTAACCTGGATACCTTCTTATCTGGTGAATGAAAAAGGCTTTTCATTTATGAAGATGGGCTTTGTTGCATCAATGCCATTTGTTGGTGGGTTTATCGGTTCGATTTTTGGTGGCTGGATTTCTGATAAAGTTTTTGGTCGTCGTCGTAAACCTACGATGCTATTTACCGCGGTAGCGACGATTGCCATGATGTTAGTGATGTTGAATGTTCCTGAAAGTACGACTGCAGTTGCGCTTGCCCTTTTCTCGGTTGGTTTATTCTTGAATATTGGCTGGCCTGCATTTACTGCTTATCCAATGGGAGTTGCTGATAATAATAACTACCCAATTGCGATATCTGTTGTGAATAGTGGAGGAAACTTAGGTGGCTTCGTTTCACCTATGATGGCAGGGCTATTGTTAGATATGACTGGTAAGTTTGATGCTGTTTTCTCTTACTTTGGTATCTGTGCGGTGATTGGCTTAATTATGATCCTGTTACTTGATGAACCGAAATAATAAAAAGTCGTATCAGGTGGGGCAATACCCACCTGAATTTTTAACTTATTGATAATAAAAATTTCTAAAGGATTATTTTTATGAAAATAGTCATTGCACCTGACTCATTTAAAGAGAGTTTATCTGCATTGAAAGTCGCAACGGTTATTGAGAACGGGTTCAAAGAGGTATTTCCACATGCAACTTATGTAAAGTGTCCTATTGCGGATGGAGGTGAAGGCACTGTTGTGACGATGGTTGAGGCTACCCATGGCGAAATCTATCACCTTGATGTTATTGGTCCTTTAGGCACGAGTGTTCAAGCATTCTATGGTTTATCTCAAAATAAGCAGCAAGCATTTATAGAAATGGCTGCAGCAAGTGGGCTAGAGCTAGTCCCTGTTGAATTAAGAAACCCGTTACTTACGACATCATATGGCACAGGAGAGTTGATAAAAGCCTGCCTAGATACTGGGGTAAAGCAGATTATTATTGGTATAGGCGGGAGTGCAACTAATGATGGCGGAGCAGGAATGTTGCAAGCACTTGGGGCCAAATTATTAGATTCACATGGGCAACAAATTAAATTAGGAGGACAAGCACTTGCCGACTTAGCGTGTATTGATGTTAGTACAATAGACCCTAGGATAAAAGCTTGTCAATTTAGTATTGCTTGCGATGTTTCGAACCCATTGATTGGTAAAAATGGTGCATCTGTAATATTTGGCCCCCAAAAGGGTGCGACAAATGAACATATTGAAATGTTAGACAAAAATTTAGAACATTTCGCAGATATCATTAAGCGAGATTTGCATGTTGAAGTTCATTATATTGCAGGAGCCGGTGCAGCAGGAGGGATGGGAGCGGCTTTACTTGCTTTCCTAAAAGCGGAACTTAAGCCTGGCTTTGATATTATTGCACAAACCTTGAACCTTGAATCACATATGGTAGGGGCGAGTTTAGTCATTACAGGGGAAGGGCGATTAGATAGCCAAAGTTTGAATGGCAAAGTGCCTTTCGGCGTCGCTCAGTTAGCTAGAAAACATAAAATACCCGTTATTGCCATTGTTGGAAGCCTTGGTGATGACCTCAGTCATTTACAACAATATGGTATTGATTCAGCGTTTAGTATTTTGCATAAAATTAGTTCACTAAAAGAAGCACTGAATAATGCTGAAAGTAATTTATTTAATTGTACTAAAAATATAGCGAATACGTTGAATATTAAAATTGACAACAAGAATTGAAGTAATAATTTGAAAATTTAGCTTTGTTTGCTTTATTTTGAATTGAATTTATTTTTCTTGATTTTTTCAATGAATATTGAATACTGGAACCAATTAAATTAATAATAAACATTATTAAAACTTATAGTTTAAAATCTTGTTTCTATTTTACAGCACCAGCAAAAGAGGTTGAAATATGTATGATTATTGTCTTACCTCCAAATTAGCGCAAGAAATCGTTGATAGAACCATGAAGATTATTGATTGCAATATTAATGTTATGGACGAAACTGGATGTATTATAGGAAGTGGAGATAGTAATAGATTAGGCGAATTTCATGAAGGCGCTTTGCTTGCAATAAAGCAAAAGCGAACGGTTGTTATTGATGACGCCACTGCAAATCATTTACATGGGGTTAAACCAGGTGTTAATTTACCTCTTTATTTGAATAGTAAAATTATAGGTGTAATAGGATTAACAGGAGAACCAACCCAAATTAAACAATTTGGGGAGTTGGTTTCAATGACAGCCGTAATGATGCTAGAGCAGGCAGAGATTTATAACCATTTGAATTTAAACGATCGTTTTAAAGAAGAAATTATTCTAACTTATATCGAAAATGGAACAATTCCCGATAATATAACTGAATGGTCTAAAAAGCTTAATATTAATTTTTCTATTCCACGAGTTGCTATAATTATTGAATTAGATAGTGGCCAATTAGGTGTGAATAGTGCATTTAGTGAATTGCAAGAAATTAAAAAGCTAATTGAATATAAGAATCCTGATAACTTAGTCGCTATTCAATCTTTGACGGAAATTGTTTGTTTAACCCCTGCACTAAATAAGTTCAATCGATGGGATATTGATAATGAAAAAAAGAAAATTATAAAATTAGAATCAGATATTCAGAAGTTATTTAAATTACAAGTGAAAATATCATTAGGTAATTTTTTTTTAGAGCCCGCAGAGGAATCGATTAAAAAATCATACGAGACGGCTAAAATTACCATGCAAGTAGGGAAAGCTAAGAAACCCCAGTTAAAAATTTACTGTTACCAAGATATTATGCTACCGGTTTTATTATACGGTTTAAATTTTAAATGGTCTTCAGAAGAACTATTAAAACCATTGAATACATTATTACATGAAGATTCTAATGGTGTGCTAATTAAAACATTAACAGTCTGGTTTAAAAATAATTTATTATCTCGTGAAACAGCTAACGAGTTGTTTATTCATAGAAATACATTAGATTATCGTTTAAAAAGGATATCTGAGATAACAAAATTAGATCTATTAACGATTGAAAGTAAGGTACTGTTGTATGTTGCTCTACAGCTGAAAAACTAATCTGATAACACTATTGAGGGGCAGTTTTCATAGAGTAATAGAAGAAAATGCCATCCTTGTAGGGAATCGCCTCAAACTCTGATGCAACGAAACGTCAGTAAATTTTTAACTTCTTATCTCATACCCTGATTAGTTAGCGGCTATTTGTCGACTCGCAAGTGCTTCGAGCATGATAAGGCTTTTTACCTACATCACATGACCACCCAATGAGTAGCCTATCAGGAAAACAAAAACGTATTAACATCAAACTAGGCTAGCACAGATTGTTTTTAATCTGCTAGAGATCAATCTATCTTCTATTTTGCTCAATAACGTCTAATTTAATCATATTTTAATTCCAATATTTTTTATTGGTATTTTTACTTAAATGTATAGCCTCTATATTTTAACTATCACCATTAGGTCAGTGATGTAATTATCGAGAATAACTTAAGGTGTTCTGTTTATTCATGGTGGGTTTTCTAGAAACTGACTTTATCCAACGTATATTAATTTAGTTAGTTAATCTTAAAAAATAACCTGATTGTGATTATAGAAGCTAATTTTTTGGTTTTTTGAGGCTTAAAGATAAGATTTATATAATTATAGATTTATTGAAAATTACTTTTTATTACCATTTGAAATATTTTGCAATGAAATTTTTTTCTAGTAGATACTTATTTAATTCGTTTGTTCTTAATTGTTTCTATTTTCATTTCAATTTAAAAAAATGTTTTATTATATTATTGTTTTCTAGGTGTCATTCATATAAAAAACACAAAAATTTAATGTATCTATATGATATTTATTGTTTTATTTTTATTTTTCTTTTTGGCTTAAATGTAACAATCAGTGAATTGAGAAACATTATGAAAATATTTAATTGTTTTTTTTGAGATGTTTCTGATTAATTATTTTTCAGTAAACTTTTCGTTTTAATGATTTTATCTAATTCTAGTTTTATTATTATCTTCCACCTCATTTTTTTTCACTAATAAGAACCCGTTTTATGAGTATAAAAAACTTTATTAGTAATGATTGGGTTTATTTTGTGGTTTTTTATTAAAAAAAGGTCGATTTAATTAGATGTACATCACTCGTTTATCCAGTAATGGAGTATTTAAAATAGAGTATTCTCTGGATTATATATATATATCACTAACTTACAATGTGAGTAGTTAATTAATCTTCAGATTTGACATAACTAGAATGAGATATAATAATGGCACCGCATTGATGCATTGTTTAATTATTTTATTTATTAATGGAGTTTGATAAATAGGAATAGTTATTAGTGTCAATCCTTAATATTTACTAATCGAATATATTTTAAGAAAAAATTAAAATAATCAGATTGATAATAACTCATTATTTTAATTTGTGTCGTCTTTTTTATCTAATGGAAATGTATAAAATGAAATTAAATAAACTTGCTTTAGTATTAGGTTTAGGTCTGGCAGTAGTTGCTGGTTCTGCTTCTGCAAACCAAGGTGGCGGTCAAGTCACTTTCAAAGGTTCAATTATTGATGCTCCTTGCTCAATTCCACCAGGTTCTCAAGCATTTGAAGTACAAATGGGTGCTATCGCGACGTCTGCATTAAACGGTGGCGGTAAAAGTATTGCTCGTGACTTCAATATCCAATTAGAGCAGTGTGACATCACAACTCTGAAAACTGTTCAAACTACATTTACTGGTATTCCAAGTACTTCGGTAACTGATGGTTTAGCTATTGCTGGTACTGCGAAAAACGCGGGTATCGTGATCACTGATTACAACGGAACTAAAATTGCTTTAGGTGCTAAATCACCATCTCAAACTTTATTAACTGGTGCGAACACATTGCGTTTCCAAGCTTATTTGCAAGGCGATGATGATGCAGCAAACAAACCAGCTGTACCAGGTGAATTTGATGCAATTGCAACATTTGCTCTGAGCTACCAGTAATTGGTATAGCCCGTACAAGGATGTATGGGCACTAATTTTAATGCATTGAAATTGGTTATTAAGTTGAAATGGAGTCGCTATGAATCACTTTGGCATCATTGTCATGGTGCTTTCAGGAATGATATTTGCCCCGATAGTTAGTGCGCAAAATCAAAATTCTCGGGCACAAAGTCAGTTCAAAGGAACTGTTACCATGGGCGGTTCAATCATTGAGAGCCCTTGTGCAATAGATGCAGATAGCCGAGATCAATCAGTTAACATAACGACTGTACCGGTTAGCCAGATAATTCACGACAGAGAAAGTCCTACAAGTGATTTCTCTATACGCCTTATCAATTGTGTTTTAACACCGGTAACTCCTGGAACTCCTAATTGGCAAACTTTCAATATTACATTCGATGGTCCAACAGATGGCCGTAACTTCGATGTTTTTGGGCATGCAAATGGATTGTCAGTAAAAATTTCTGATACAGCTGGAAATGTAGCTATACCTGGTAGAGCAATGCCTGATTTACCCATTAGCGCAGGCAATACAACTCTGCATTATAAGGTGCGGGTAGTATCTAATAATAAACGTTTAAAACCAGGGAATTATCAGACAACTATCCGTTTTAAAATGGATTATTACTGAGTTATTACTAAGGGACTATTATGGCTCTGCAATTAAAAAGTAAAAATAAAGTATTTAATAACTCAGTAAGTTATTTTTTAACGCCTGTTGCTACCATGGTGTTTCTTGCTATTGCTCATATAAATTTAGCTAATGCAAATAATGATAGTATTGAGTTTAATACAGATGTTTTAGATCTTCAGGATAAAAAAAATATTTCCTTAAACGAGTTCTCTCGTGCGGGCTATGTTATGCCAGGGAAATATCCATTTAAAATTAATTTAAATAATCGCGACTTAGCTGACATTTTTGATATTGAATATATCGAGGATCCTAATGATCCAAGTATGACGGAGCCTTGTTTAACGCCAGATGTTGTTGAACATATTGCTTTGCGCGATGAATGGAAGAAAAAGGTTGAGTTTGCTAAAAATGGCCAATGTTTAATTCCAGAAACGATCCCTGGAATGACAGTAAGCGGTTCTTTAGCCAAAGAAACAGTCACAATTACTGTACCTCAGGCTTATATCGAATTTACTTCTGATAACTGGGATCCGCCATCTCGTTGGGATGAAGGTGTACCCGCCCTAATTTTTGACTATAACTTGAATGCTAACTTAACAAGGCCTGCGGATTCAGCCAATACCCAGTCAGTTACTGGTAACGGTACAACTGGCTTTAACCTTGGTGCGTGGCGTTTTAGGGCAGATTGGCAAGCAAGTTATAATCGCACTAATGGGCAATCGACCGACCGTAAATGGGATTGGAGCCAATATTATGCCTATAGAGCAGTAAAAGAGCTAAATGCAAAGCTCACGATGGGTGAGCAATTTTTACGTTCAGGACTATTTGACTCATTCCGTTATATGGGGGCCAGCCTGATCTCTGACGAAAGAATGCTACCACCAAACCTACGTGGCTATGCACCGGAGGTGACTGGCGTTGCAAGAACCAATGCAAAAGTGATCGTGACTCAGCAAGGACGTGTTATTTATGAAACACAAGTTGCTCCGGGGCCTTTTCGTATTCAAGATTTAAGTGATGCGGTTAGCGGTAAATTAGATGTACGCGTCGAAGAGCAGGATGGCTCGGTACAAGAATTCCAAATGAATACCGCCTCCATTCCTTATTTAACTCGTCCAGGCTCAGTTCTGTTTAAGATTGCAGGTGGCCGACCGAATAATATGGAACATGAAACAGAAGGGCAAGGGTTTGTTACGGGGGAATTTAGCTGGGGGGTCTCCAACGGTTGGTCATTATTCGGCGGTGCAATAGCAGCAGGTGACTATAACGCGTTATCACTCGGTGTTGGTCGAGATTTACTCGCCTTTGGTGCAATTTCATTCGATGTCACCGAGTCACGCGCGAAACTGAAAACAGATAACAAAATCTATACAGGGGCATCGTATCGCTTAAGTTATTCAAAACGTTTTGAAGACTATGATAGCCAAGTCACTTTCGCAGGATACCGATTCTCTGAACGTGACTTTATGAGTATGAACCAGTACCTCGATCGTCGTTATAGAGGTGTGGAATTCGATAATAGTAAAGAGCTGTATACGATTACATTTAATAAGTATTTCACCAGTGCAGATCTGACAGCGTATCTGAACTATAACCACGAAACCTATTGGAATAAACCAGCGGCAAAACGTTATAACCTTTCTATTGCGAAATATTTTGATATTGGCCGTTTTAAAAATATCAACTTAAGTTTAACGGCATTCCGTAACAAATTTGATAATAGAAATAATGACGACGGGCTATATATGAATCTTTCTTTGCCTTGGGCAGATAGAGCGTCAATTAGCTACAACAATATGGTGACAAGAGATGGTAACTCACACACCGTCAGTTATTTTGATTCCATTGATGATAAGACGAACTATCGCGTGGGTACTGGGGTAAGTAACCGAGGCCGTGGAACTATTGATGGTTTCTATACACGTTACGCTGATTTAGCAACACTTACTGCAAGTACCAGCTATATCAATGGCGATACTACCTCAGCTGCATTTTCTTTACAAGGTGGTGCAACAGTCACAGGGCATGGTGCTGCATTGCACCGCATTAATACCCCAGGTGGAAGCCGTGTGATGGTGGGAACTGAGGGGGTGAAAAATGTGCCTGTTCAAGGTTTTGGGCCGACCACTGAAACCAATATTTTTGGTAAAGCGGTAGTTGCTGATATCAGTGATTACTATCGTACCAGTACATCCATTGATGTGACTCAATTGCCTGACAACGTAGAAGCCATCCGGACATCTCAGCCAATTACGCTGACAGAAGGGGCTGTAGGTTATCGCGAGTTTGAAGTGTTATCGGGTATTAAAACCATGGTGAGATTGGCATTGGCAGATGGAAGTTATCCGCCATTCGGTGCAACCGTGAGAAATGAGAAGAATAGAGAGCTCGGTATCGTAACTGATAATGGGTCTGTGTATATCTCAGGTATCAACCCAAATGAAGTTTTAGATGTGTATTGGGATGGAAGTGTGCAATGCAAAATTCAGGTTCCAGAAAATATTACCACGGCTGAATTTAACTCACTGTTATTACCGTGTACAAACAGCCCAAGTGTTGAACCTGGGTATATGCCAGCAAAAGCCGTTCCTGTTGGGCAGTCTGCTCCAGTTTACAAGCCTGCGCCGATTAAACAGGGCGTAGCGCCGAGTCAGCGTTGGTTATTAAAACCACCGGATATTGCTTACAGCACAGATTATACAGAGTAACCCAAGTTGCTTGATTTTATAAATAGTTGGTACTTATGAATATTAAAAAAATTGCATTTTTTACTACAACAATCACGTTATCTGCGGTGCTATGTGGGCAGGCTCTGGCTGCTATTGCACTTGATAGAACACGCGTTATTTATAATGGGACTGAAAAAACCATTAGCTTGAATATTAAGAATGAAAACACAGAATTACCTTATCTTGCGCAGGGTTGGATTGAAGACGCTAATGGTAACAAAATTGAAAGCCCACTCACGGTTTTACCACCAGTTCAACGTGTAGAACCAGGTGAAGGTAGTCAGGTTAAAATTCAATCTCTTCCTGATATCGCTACATTACCTCAAGACAGAGAAAGTGTTTATTACTTTAACTTACGTGAGATTCCACCACGTAGTAAAGAAGCTAACGTTTTACAGATTGCATTACAGACGCGTATTAAATTGTTTTATCGACCAAAAGCGTTATACGCCACTCGTACGGATTTAGAAAATCCATGGCAGGAAAAAATTACGTTAACGCGTAAAGGAGATGCCTACGAAATCACAAATCCAACTGCTTACTTTGTCACGATTGTGGATGCAAGTTCAAGAGTGGGAGGAGATACGGTGAAGCAATTTGAGCCTGTGATGATCTCACCAAAAAGTAACGGAATGCTTAAGGGTAGCGCAAGTGCCATGGGGGCAAAACCAGTTCTAACTTATATCAATGATTATGGTGGAAGGCCTAAATTGACGTTTGGTTGCGCCGGTACAACTTGCAAAGTTGAATCTTCGACGGACAGATAACGGAGAATAATGTATGAAAAGGACTCTCCAGTTCAGCACTATCTTATTTGGCTTAGTTCCAGTGTTTACCTTTGGAATAAATAGCTGGGATATTGATGGATTACACGGAACATTGACAGTAAATGGCATGATGACCGAGGCACCTTGTACGATGGATGTGACCAATTCAAAGCGCCAAGAAGTGTCTCTAGGGGAGATCCCTTCTTATTCACTCCGTAAACCTGGTGATAGAGCTGAGCCAGTGTCATTCGAATTAGAATTTAGGCACTGCATTCGTACGGAAAGCCGAATGAAAGACACTCGAACGGGTCGTGCACTTTGGGATGCAATGCAACCGGTGATAACGGTTTCTTTTGTTGCCGTATCGGATAAGCATTTTCCAGAAATGTTAAGTGTAAAAGGTGTCTCTGGCGTGGCGTTAGAAGTGACGGATGCACAACGAGAAGATATCAGGCTAGGAAGTCGTGGTCGTCCACAATTTCTCGATGCACCGCAAGGCACACTTCAATATTTTGTAACGCCAGTGAGAACTCCCGAAAAACTGACGGAAGGAAGTTTCAGCGCCGTAATGGACTTTAAGGTGGATTATGAGTGATTTAAATAAGCAGCGGTACCTGCTGGCATCATGTCTCGCTGGAATATTTTTTACATCGGTTTCCTATGCAGGATTACCCGATTCGCGTATTAGCCCATCAGGAAGTACAAGGGCGACAATTACGCCAGGTATGATAACCGTACCGATTAAAGGGGTTGTTTTGGCACCACCACCTTGCAAAATTAATGGCGGAAATATAATCAAAGTTAATTTTGACGAAATCATGAGTACACGGATTGACGGTAATGCCTATGCAAAATCGATAAATTACAATATTGATTGTGAAAAAAGACCGACATCACAAATGAAAATGACGTTGGTTGGTATTCCTGCCTCCTTTGATAGTGGTGCGATTGAAACAGACATTCAAGGTTTAGGAATCGCTTTTCGTTATAACGGAAGCAAACTTCGATTAAACCAAGAAATTAAGTTTGTGTATCCAAATGCCCCTCAATTTGAAGCCATACCTGTTCGTGATTTATCCACAACATTAACAAAGGGTGGGGTTTTTCATGCGGGCGTCACTATCAAACTTGATTATCAGTGAGGGGAAAATAATGAAAAAAATAATGAAAAGACTTCCTCTGATAATGAGTTTGTTAGTTATACCTGTTAGCGCTGCGATGGCAAACGATGTGGAATTTACTGGAACCTTGTTACTTCCACCGCCTTGCACTGTTTTTGAAGATAAAGTTCACGTCATCGAATACAAAGACATTGGTTTACATAAGGTTGATGGCGTTAACTTTGCGAAACCGATTAATTACGCATTGAAGTGTGAAGAAAACTTAAAAGGTTGGGACTTAATGCTAACTATCAAAGGGACAGCAACAGATTTTGATAAGTCGGCACTGGAAACTAATGTTCGAGATCTTGGCATGCGTATTACCCAAAATGGCCTCGGTTTTGAAATTAATAAACCGTTAAAGATTAGCTATGGGCAACCACCTGTTTTAGAGGTTGTTCCTGTAAAGAGATTGGGCGTTACGTTGCCTGAAGGAGGCTTTGCCGCAACAGGGACATTGCTAGCGGAGTACCAATAATGAACAAACTAATTCAATGTGCAGTAGCTAGTGCCTTACTTATCAACGTTAGCACTGCTTTCGCTGTGCCTGATAATTTAAGGATTATCGGTAATTTAGTGGAGGAACCCTGCACTATTTTACCGGGTGATGAAAACATCCTGATGGAATTTTTTGATACACCAGAAAAAAACTTTTACGCCTATGGTGAAACTCCGCCTAAAGAGTTTGCGATTAAACTGGCCGACTGTGACACAACGATAGGCAAATTTGTGGAAGTGACGTTTTCAGGAACACCTAATCTTGCACTTCCTGGTTTTATTGCATTATCAACAGGTAGTGTTGCATCTGGTTTCGCAGTGGGGTTACAAAACTCAGATAAAACACCACTGGCTATTGACCAGAAAGGCTCGAAGTTAACGTTACAAGATGGTGCTAACCAATTGAGGTTCTATGCCTATTTAAAAGGTGAACCGGATGCTATTGCAAATAAGACAATAAAAGTAGGCCCTTACAGTGCTGTAGCAACATTTAAATTAGATTATGAATAATAAGGCTGTGAACTAATATGAAAGTATTTTTATCGCTATTAATTGGTGCAGTCATGTTTTCATCTACTGCATCAGCCTCTGTTTTTTCCTATATCACTGAATCAAAGCCCGGTAATAACCCAAATAATGGGGATGCAAACTATAAGTACGTCATTGCTCGCTGGGACCCTGAATTGCCAACTACGCGTAATCCTTGCTTTAGGTGGTCGAAATGCTATCTCACCATAAGCCATAAGCATACAGCTGCTGGAACACCAGGGGCGGCAACCGTCGAGTTGGCCGAAATTTCTAAGTATGAATACATGCGTGACGTTCAGAATATACCCGGTGTTTTGGCAAAGGCGACAGCTCCAGCAACACAGTGGGCTGTTCATACTGGGGTTAGGCTACAGAATAATCAGGAATGTGTGGGGCTGTTTTACCAAGATCGTACTGGGGTTACGAGTAACGGTGGGTTAATTCCCGGCTCATTATGTGGTATTGCGCCTCCACCGATTGGGGCTTGTAAGATTAACAATACGATCCCTGATATTAACTTTGGTTCGATTAGTGAAGCTGAACTTGCTGGTCAATCAAAACAAGTAAACATTAGTGTGACCTGTAACTTAGCGATGGATGTGCTAGTGATTGCCACAGGTGTTAACGTGACAAATGGCCGTGTTAATTTACGACCAGATAACAGTTTATACGCGAATTTGTATCTAGGTGGAAACGATACGCCAGGAGAAGCTGGTTACAGAATTCATGTGCCTGCTGGTGGAACAAATTCGGTAACCATGAAAGCTGTATTAGGTACTAATGGCCGAGTTCAAGCCGGTCAGTTTGAAGGTGCCGCAGCCCTTATTTTAACTGTGCCTTAATAAATGGTGAAAATATGTATTCAGAAAATGGCAGTGAAAAAATCCATTATATGGTAGGTCAGAGGATCTTAGAAAAGCGTAGAGAACTGGGGTATACAGGGTTTCAGTTAGCTCAGTTATTAGGTGTTAGTCAACAACAGATCTCACGCTATGAAAGAGGCAAAATCAAGATTGATTTGTTTCACTTGTTTAAACTTGCATTTTTGATGGGAACACCAATTGATTGGTTCCTTGAAGATATCAGTTCTCAGCTCAGTGAAAATGGGCGACTGGATGATACGCAATAATAAATCTTTAAATGGTTGTTAATGATAAATAGGTTGAGATGACGATTTTATGTCGCCTAACTGTAATAAAAGTCGCTAAGCAAGCACGTACAGTAGAAAACTCAACCTATTTATTTTTGAATTAAGTGTCGTAACAAACTGCCAACCCTTTCTTTTATAGAGTTCTCCTCGTTTTTTATCTCTCTCTTGCCTTTTAACACTTTAAAATTCATAGATTCAACAAATTAAATTGATGTTTTTGTGCGTTGCAACAACTTTTTAGTGAATGCAAATGCAAACTAATATCATTTGCGCTTATTTGCGTGTAATATACGCTACATTGTGGATCACCAAATTTTATCATCAGTACTTTTATCGATGGACGGAGGAAATTAGATGTTTGCAAAATCATTAGTTTCGGGTATTGCGTTGTTATCTGCGTTAGTGTTAGCTGGTTGTGATAACGCAAAAGACACGACAGAAACAGCTCAAGTCGCAGAAAAACAAACTATCACAATAGAACATGCCCAAGGCAAAACTGAAATTCCTCGTCATCCGCAAAAAGTCATGGTGATGAACATGGAAACATTGGACATCATGGATGCACTCGGGGCACCAGTTGCCGGTGTTCCACAAACCAACGTTCACTTCCCTGAATTCTTAACTAAATACAGTGGTTCTGAATACATCAATGGCGGGACATTATTTGAACCTGCTTATGAAGCCTTAAGTAATGCTAAGCCTGACCTGATTTTAGGTGGTAGCCGTGCTCGTGATGCCTATGACAAACTCAGCGGTGTTGCACCAACTATTTCATTAGATATTGATAACAAAAACTTTATTGGTAGCTTAACTGAACGTACTAATGAACTTGGCGCGCTATTCGGTAAAGAAGAACAAGCCAAAAAACTGATTTCTGACTTCAATACTAAAATTGAAGGTATCAAAGCTAAAGCGCCGACTGCGGGTAAAGCGATGGTAATCTTAGTTAGTGGCGGTAAAATTTCTGCGTATGGACCAGGTTCTCGTTTCGGTTTTATCTTTGATGTATTAGGTTTTGAACCTGCTTATGTATTTGAAGAAAACACGGGTCGCCACGGTAATATCGTTAATGCAGAATTACTGGTGAAATTAAACCCAGACTGGTTATTTGTTATCGACCGTGACAGCGCAATTGGCAAAACGGATGCACAGCCTGCTGCGGAAGTATTAGATAACGCATTAGTTAGAAAAACCGCTGCATGGGAAAAAGGCCAAATTACTTACCTTGACCCAACAGCAGTATATATTGCCGGTGGGATCCAAACTTATTCTCAGTTAATGGACGATATCAATACAGCATTAGAGAAGAGCCAAGCAAAATAACCGATGAAAACGCTTTATCTTTTTTGTGGAATTGTCGCGTTATTGGTTTTAGCGGTATTAAGCTTGTTTATTGGAGCGGGTGACGTGTCACCCGTTTCGCTTTTCACCGACCCAGAGATGCAAGACATCTTTTTTATTAGCCGAATTCCCCGAACCGTCTCCTTGATTTTAGCTGGTAGCGCCATGAGTGTTGCTGGGCTAATCATGCAATTATTAACACAAAACCGTTTTGTTGAACCTTCCCTCGCAGGAACAACCCAGTCAGCCAGTTTAGGCTTATTGGTCGTCATGGTGCTTTTCCCAGCAGCAAGTATTATGACTAAAATGGTGGTGGCCAGCGGTTTTGCACTTCTTGGCACCATGTTGTTTATGGTGCTATTACGTCGTGTGATTTTAAAATCTGCCCTGATAGTTCCACTGGTGGGGATTATGTTAGGGGCAGTTATTAGCGCATTGACCATTTTTACCGCTTATTACTTCGACTTACTACAATCTCTTGGTGCATGGATGAGCGGTGACTTTTCTAGCATCATTCAAGGCCGATATGAACTTTTGTGGTTAGTGGGAATATTAACATTAATTGCTTGCTGGATTGCCGATAGCTTTACGGTGGCTGGTATGGGACGTGAGTTTTCAATTAATGTTGGCCTAAATTATCGCAAAGTGATGACCATTGGTTTATCGATTATCGCTTTAATCAGTGGCGTCGTGGTCGTGGTGGTCGGGGCATTACCTTTCCTAGGCTTAATTATTCCAAATCTCGTGAGCTTAGTGATGGGCGATAACATACGTAAAACCATCCCATGGATTTGTATTGCTGGTGGTGGCTTAGTTTTACTGTGTGACATTATTGGGCGCTTAATTCGCTATCCATTTGAAATCCCAGCAAGTGTGATTTTAGGTGTCGTTGGCGCGGTGATTTTTTTATATTTATTGTTGAAGCAACAACGTTATGCAAAAAGTTAATTCATCAATAGCGTTACCTAAAAAAGGGGTAACGCCGTTGCAAAGAATATGGATACTACTGGCACTATCGCTGCTATCCATTGTGCTTTATATGACGGTCAATTTGGGTAGCAATCTTGCTTATATTTTGCCGCATCGAGGCTATATTGTTCTCACCATGATTGTGGTAGCTTTCTCGGCTGGGGTTTCAACAGTTCTCTTTCAAACGATTGCTAATAATAAGATATTAACCCCATCTATCATGGGATTAGAAGCATTGTTTGTATTATTACAAACCATTTTTATCTTCTATAGTGAGAGCTTTCCATCCTCTTGGTTATTGAATATTGGTAAGTTTTTATTAGAGTCCACACTACTTGTACTGTTCTCTGTTCTGCTCTACCGCTGGTTATTTGTGTCAGTTAAAATGAATATCAACCTAGTATTGATGGTGGGTATCATTCTTGGCACATTATTTCGCAGCGTAGCGACATTGCTGCAGCGTTTAATGGACCCTAATGAATTTTCCATTTTACAAAGCCGGATGTTTGCCACCTTCACAAAGGGAACACCTGAGCTAATTCTATTCACATTAATGATTACGGCAGTCGTCGGTGTCCTATTGTGGCGCATGCGTTATTGTTTTGACGTTATCGCGTTAGGGCAAGCCAATGCGGTGAATCTAGGAATTAATTATCGCCAGCAAGTCACTGTCATTTTGTTGCTTATCTCAATATTAGTTGCAGTTTCTACAGCATTAGTTGGGCCTTTAACATTCTTAGGTTTGATGGTCGCGAATTTAGCTTATTTAGTGGCTGGCAGTAGCCAACACCGCTATTTGCTACCCGTTTCCTTTCTACTTGGTGTCATTGCGTTGATTGGTGGGCAGTTGATTCTAGAATATGGCTTAAATATGGCTGGGACATTATCAGTTGTTATCGAATTTGTCGGCGGTATTTTCTTTATTTATATGGTGTTAAGAAGGTTTTAGTATGATTGAAATTAGTCAGATATCGAAAAGTTATCAGGATACTAAAGTCTTAGATAACGTAACAACAACAATTAAAAATAGCGGTATTACCTCAATCATCGGGCCTAATGGTGCAGGTAAATCAACACTGTTGTCGATAATTGGGCGCTTGTTACAGCCTGATCACGGTGGTTACGTCAAAGTGAATGATTTAGACGTATCGACAACACCGAGTGATAAATTAGCGAAATGTTTGTCAGTTTTACGCCAAGAAAATCAATTTGCCAGCCGTTTAACAGTCGAGGAATTGGTTGGTTTTGGGCGTTACCCATACACTAAAGGCCGTTTAACCATTGACGATAAAAAGAAAATTGATGAGTCACTCTCTTTTCTAAATTTGTCAGATTTACGTCACCGTTATTTAGATGAATTATCGGGTGGCCAACGCCAACGGGCTTATGTCGCAATGGTTTTATGTCAAGATACAGAATATGTTTTACTTGATGAGCCATTGAATAACCTGGATATGAAACATGCGGTGATCATGATGAAACTGCTGCGTAAAGCGGCAGATGAGCTAGGCAAAACCATTATCTTAGTAATCCACGATATAAATTTCGCTTCCGTTTATTCGGACTATATTGTCGCTCTGAGAAACGGCCGCCTGTCTTATCACGGTAAGCCAGAAGAGATCATGAAATCTGACATTATTGAGGATATTTTTGATACTCCGGTTGATATTAAACGGGTGGATGATCAGTATATTGCTCTCTACTACTAAATTTTCGTCATCCTTCGAGCTGTAGCGGTCGGGTCACATACTTTTGTATGCTCCCCGAGATATCTTCTCTTGCCGCCTTGCTACAGTTCGAATGATTTAGAAAATTAAATGGTTATCATAGTTTGAGCTGTAGCGGTGTTGGCTACAACCTAAATGTACCGAATAGAAGACCGTTAGTGGCAGAATGAATTCATTGCGGTGAAATTTCAATGTCTTCATCGGTTGTCAGCAAGTCCAGTGATTGCAACACTTCTAAGCGTTTTATCCCATCGGCATTAACCACTAAACGCGCCAGCTCATTGTAGGTTTTTTTGTTAATTGTGACACGGCGGCAAAGGTAAATGTGATACACCTTTTCACCAATGATTGCAGGTTCATCATCATTTACAGTGAGTTCTTCATAGCTAATATCGATATATTTTAGAAAATCTGAAATATTAAAGCGTGTGATATCAGCAATTGATGATTGGTTTTTTTCAAACACCGAATGGCGGTTATGTAGCAATACATCTTTGCGGTAATACAGGATATCTTCCATACGTTGGACATTAACTAAATTAACCCAATGGGATTTTTGTCGCATTTCACGGATATCAGGGGAGAGCATGTTTTCACTGATGAAGCGAAAAGACTCTTTGCATAGCCCGACAGGGGCCTTAACACCTTCACGATAAATACGTAGCTGTCTATCCGGGATCCACTTTTGGAAAACGCGATAGAGTTGCTCACGACCGATTTCTTTCAGCCTATCTTTGAAAATATAGCCAATAACCATAGCTAAAAATAAATTTGCACTCAACGCGCCATATTTTCCTTGCCAAAGAAAGGCGATTAACGTGGCAAAAATCATTGAGATTGCTGCAGCGATACCATAAATGGAGTGCAATAATAATGGCAACCCACGTTTATGGCGGATCTCTAAGTAAAGGTAGCGATTGATGTATTTTTTCAATAAATTGCGACGATATGTCACTAATTCGGCATCAGTTTCATCACTGGGAAAACAATCAGGGTATTGTTTCTTTAGGTAACGCATTTCTTGATACCAAAAATGACGGATTTCTTCACGTAACGGTATTTGCTTCTCAGCTAATAAATCACGCAAATAATTCATGGTGTAGTAGGTCATAAATTCGTCGCAATAAGAAAATGCATTTGAGCGAATGCTTTCTTCAATTTTTCCCGCCAGTGGCGCTAACGCCCGATAAACCCCGAGGCATTTCGCCATGTTCGCCATAAACTCGGTTAAGTATTCATCTGTTTGTCGTTGGGCGTTTTGGCTTATCATTTTGACATTAATTCGTACCGTGCGCTTAAAGGTTAAAGCATAGCGTTTTAACTTGTTCTCATACTCGTCCAATGAGGGTGGGTTTAATGGGTCACATTGTTCTAACCAGCGTTTTAAGTCATCTAATTCGCCATTTTCTTCTGGTAAAGCTGAAAGCTTAACCGTGGATGGGCTTAAGCGGATATAGTTTTTGAGGCTACGTTGAAGGCTTGATGGCGTGTATAGATCAGGGTTGACTTGCAATGATGATGGAAGAAAGAAAAAACTTTCGACCTGATAGCGGATCTCTTTTGATTTACGAGGCAATAGAACTTTTTGTTTGATTTCAAACTGTTTTTTACCGTGGATCTTGAGAGACTCTTTAATCATATATTGCCTTATTTGATGCGATGACTCATTTTTACCCTAATGATTGCAGTGCTAATGATTGCAGTGCTAATGATTGCAGCATAGCACGTTTATTTATTGAAGAACTTTAAGCAATAGCATACAGGAAGCAATAATGACAGTCTGTGAGGGAATGTTGAAAGATGTGGCAATTAAGAAGTGTTATTATAACGAGGCACATTACTATGCCTCATTATCGTTTAGCTATTCGTTATTGAATAACTTATTTTTTTGCAGCAGGGCGTACCGCTGTCACTTCTATTTCTACTCTCCAAGCTGGGTTAGCCAGTTTAGCGACTTGGAAGGTAGAACGAGCTGGCAGATTAGTAATTTTCTCAGACTCATAGAACTTATTGTAACCGGCCATGAAGCCAGCGAAGTCCATAGTACCTTGAGTTTCTTCACCACCAACTAAAAATACTTGCATTTTAACAACATCATTCATTGTCAAACCCATACCTTCGAGGTTAGCTTGGATTTGTTTTAATACGTTGATTGTTTGTGCTTCGGTATTACCATAAGACTCTAAAACGCCTTCTTTAGCGTCTGCAGAGATTTTAGAAGGAACTTTTCCGCTTAGGAAAATGAGGTTGCCCGCATTGATTTCTACTGATTCAGAGATAGGGAATCCTTTCACTGGAACGCGTTTAACATCATCAGCTGCATTCGCACTTGCTACACCTAAAATCAAAGGCAGAGAAAGCAATAAAGTTTTATAGCGCATGTAAACTCCTTAACATTATCAAAGTAAATAGGATCTATTAATTTTATCAAAAATTAAACTTTCATTTAACTTTAAACTATTCGCTAATAGATCCACAGTAAAAATCGTTATTTTCCCCGTTTTTTAGTTAAAACGAGAAAGTTTATACGGCGTAGGGTCGATAAATGGTGTTTCACCCATTAACAATTCTGCCGTTAATCGACCAGATGCAGGGCTTTCTGTCATACCCCAGCCTGTAGCGGTGTTGATGACCAGACCTGGATACTGCTCGATGGTTGAAATAATTGGAATTTCATCATCCGTTGGTGCAACAGTACCACCCCAACGCTCAACCACTTTAGACTCTTTAAATACTGGGAACTCTTTTCTCAGTCTTTCTAGAACGCCATCTAAGTGTTCATTGTTTGGTGTATTTGTTGCCGTACGGAACTCTTCGAATGGAGTCTTCTCGTCTAAATTCCAAGATGTTGCCATCATGAAGGAGTTGAATAAGTCTTTACCAAGAGAGAATTCTAATGGTAATTCACCGCCACCTAATACATGTAGGAATCTTGGGCCTAACAGGAAGCTGTCTTTAACGATAGAGCTGGTAAAGATACGTGGTGCAACAGCATAAGTCCCATCAGCTTGTTCACGGAAGTGAATACCGTTAGGTAAGTGTACGTTACCTTTTGGTGCACCTGGTACGCCAGTAATACGCTGTTGTGACAGATAAACGTTTAGTGTTGGAACGTCAATACCTAAGTTACCCATGAACAGACGCGACCAAATACCCCCCGTCAGAACAACACGAGACGTTTTGATTGCACCTTTTTCAGTGACAACATCAGAAATTTTGCCGCCTGCAGTTTCAATACCACGTACTGCACAATTAGTGTAGATGCGAATACCGATTGATTTAGCGTAGTTTGCCATCGTTGGCGTAACAACTTCTGGGTCAAGGCTACCAGAGTCTTCTTCAAAACCACCAATTTTCCATGGGGTTTGCGCATCAACCAGACGATTAGCCAGTTCAGTACCTTCAATCATACGGGTACGTAAAGGCGTATCGAAACCTGGGTTTTCAGATGCAGACTTAATCCACGCTCTTGAAATTTCTAAATCTTCTTCGCTTGAAGGCACTTCAACGCGGCCTTGAACACGGTAGCTAGTATCAGCACCGATTTTTTCGTTCATACCGAGCCATTGAATTTTCCCATAGTGGTGTAAAGGAAAAATAGCTGGAGAGGTTTTGTAGCTGATGATTTGGCTATATGCACGGCCTGATTGCTCACCACCGACAACACCTTTTTCACAGATAACAACATTAAGACCTTTCTCTGCAAGGTTAATTGCGGTCATGATCCCTTGAAGGCCAGCACCGATGATGACTGCATCCGCAGACTCAGGTAATTTGCCTTCAGTACCGGCAACAGCAGGTACACGTGATTTAGTCGATTCAAAACGACCTTCACGATTAATCATAGGAACAACCGCAGCACCTCCTGCTAGAACACCAGCAGCACCAACCCCTAATAATAGCTTTCTTCTCGAGATTTTCATCTATAACCTCAATAACAATCTTGTTTTTTATATAGTAAATAATTTCAAATTGAGATAATGATCTTATCATATATTTTGTAATTGTTAAGTGGCGGTAGCATTTGTTAATAAAGGTCATTGAAATGAAATGTGACGTAAATTGATCTACTCAGTGCTGTAAAGGCTTTGTAGGTGATTACTTTATTTTAGAGATATAAGAATTAATATTTTTTTAATGTTAATGTCATTAAAAGTGTACAGGTGTAAATATGAAAATTTAGCTTAAAGGCAATAATTGATGAGGGGGTCAAAGAGGGAGATTAATATTTCACCATAGATGAAAATTCTGAATATCCCTTAAGTTCTAAAATTGGGAAATTAATATATAAATGAGTTTTAAATGTACTTTTTGAGCTATTTTTGTTCATTTGATTATTAATCATCCATTTGTTAAGGCTTGCAGTATTTAACCGTATTTAATATTGATTGGTTAGGTTGCATAAATATTGTCCACTAGGTTAGCTGGGGGTGTGGTGTATAACTAGTTGATAATAAATGTTGTTTTGTTTCTGTAGTGAAGCGCCTAAACAAAAATAAATAACCTAGTCTTTATTAAGGTTAATTATCGTAATCATTTATGAGATAGAATTAGATAAATTTAAAGTAATAGATATTTTTCATTATTTTTAATGTTGTTAAAAATAGCCACTTATTTTCTGATGGCAACGAATAGTAAAAAGTAATAGAACGTATGACAAGAGTGAATAATTAAGATTAAGTAATGAATGATAAATTGAATAATAAGCTAAACTGGCTTTAATGATAAAAAATACAGAGTTATTCATGCAGTTAATAATATTTTCATAAATAGTTACTTTTACTTCAGGTACACATCATTCAGTTATTTTACTTTATTAGTCGATATGCACCATGATAGCTTCACTTATTAGCGATATATTCATTTCCTGTGGGGATTTGCGCGAAAAAATTAGCATAATCCTCGGAGCGAACCTGTTGAAGGATGGTTTCAAGCGCTGATAGCGGTGCTTCTGACCAATCGCAGCGAATATCAATGTCTGCGTATTGCCGGTCATTCCATACTTTTAATGCAGCGGAGCGGATGCCTCGATAATCACCACCTTCATCGGCACCAGCTTGCATGGCAATAAGTAATCGATCAGCCAGATCTTGATGAGCATTTTTATGATAGCTTCGATGAATAGCATCCAAAACTTGTTCACTAGCTAACATATTTCCAGCAATGGCTAAGTTGGGTTCCGATAGACTTCCACACCAAGGTAAGCAATATTGACCTGTCCAATCAGCTGTATCACCATAGTTATCCATAATAATTAATTGTCGCCGTTCACAGTCAATATCTTCCTTAACCAGATGATTTAAGCTTTTATTCGCATTATGGCCTTGCTGCAAATATTCAATACCTGTTAAGCCAGCAATGGGGTTGGTCATTGCTTGAGTTGCGATTGCCCCCGTTTGGCTTTTGCCATGTAAGACCAATGCACCAACCGCAGGGCCACCTGTTGCCGTCGCTGCACCTATTTTTCCTGTCAATGGGCAGCGCGCCACAATTGAAAATGTCATTTTACACCTCATAAATTAGACCTTGATCAAATTTATCATTATAAATTCTTGCTTGAAATATAATTTATCATCATAAATAAAGAAAAAGATAAAATTATTAACAAAATTGACACAAATCACACTTCACAATCATATAGCAATGTCAGCACTCAGGGGGAAGCAAATGAAAATGCGTTTATGTGGGTGGATAGCCAGTTTTTGGCTTTTATGCTTTATTTCGCTACCGACATTGGCAGTGAACCATCCTGATGTCTTGTTATTAGGGCAAGTTGCTGAGCCGCAGTCATTAGACCCACAAGTGGCAACCGCTGCGAATGATTCTCGAATTTTGGTTAACTTGTACGAAGGGTTAGTTCGCAATGCGGATGGTACATTAACGCTTGAACCTGCTTTAGCCCAATCATGGTCTGTTAGTGATGATGGTCTCACATATACTTTCCATTTACGCGAGAATATAAAATTTCATGATGGCAGCCCATTCAATGCGGATGCAGTCAAATTCACATTTGAACGAATGTTGGATAACCAGCACCCGTACTACCATACAGGGCCATTCCCATTATCATTTTTCTTTTCTGCAATAGACAAGATAGAAACTCCAGATGATAAAACGGTGGTGTTTACCTTAAAAGAACCGTTTGCCCCGTTTTTATCGAACTTAGCGACACCAGCAGGGCTGATTGTTTCACCCGCAGCAGTAAAGAAATATGACAAAGACTTTAGCCGGCACCCTAGCGGAACAGGTCCCTTCAAGTTTGATGAGTGGACCGCAAACCAAAGGGTGGTCGTATCCGCTAATGAAGACTATTGGGATGGTAAACCCAGTTTAAAACATGTTGTTTTTCGGCCTATCACTGACGCCAATACTCGGGTAGCCGAAATGTTATCGGGGGGAATTGATGCCATGGTGGAAGTCCCTGCTGATAACGTCCCATTATTTGTTAATGACAACCGCTTTTATGTTTATGAAGCCGTAGGGCCTCATGTTTGGTATGCCATGCTCAATGCGTCTCAGCCACCGTTTGATGATGTGCGTGTGAGGCAAGCCGTTAACTATGCGGTAAATAAAGACAATATTGTGAAATACATTCTTCAGGACTCTGCGGGGGTAGCACAAGGGCCCATCCCATCGGCATTTGATTGGGCATTTGATGCAGAAACCAAGGCTTATCCTTATGACCCTGAAAAAGCACGCCAATTAATAGCAGAAGCAGGGGCTCAAGGGCAAAAAGTTATTTTTTATGTCACGGAAGGGGGCTCAGGGATGCTAGACCCGATCCCCATGGCGACAGCCATTCAAGCAGACCTGAAAGCGGTTGGGCTATCTGTCGAAATTCAAACCTTTGAATGGAATACTTACCTATCAAAGGTCAATGCAGGTCTAAAACAAGCGCATATGGCCGAAATGGCATGGATGACGAATGACCCAGATACTTTACCCTTTTTAACCTTACATAGCGCTTCTTGGCCAGATAAAGGCGGGTTCAATTCCGGTTATTACAGTAACAAGCAGCTCGATAGGTTATTAGACAAAGCTCGAGTCACCAATAATCTCGAGGAGCGCGCCCAGTTATATCGGCAAGTACAAAAAATTGTTCATCAAGATGCCCCTTGGTTATTTGTGGCGAATTGGAAGCAAAATGCGGTCGCTAATGAGCATGTTAAACATTTCAAATTGCAGCCTAACTTTAACTTATTACTTAAAGACGTTCGTAAAGATTGATTAATGTGAATTAAATATTCAATTAATCTTTTGATTTTATGGGGAAAAACTATGTGGTTATACTGTTTGAAACGCATTTTAGCGACCATACCCATACTGATTGGTTTGACGTTAATTGTCTTTTTTATCATGGCAATGATCCCTGGAGACCCTGCTCAAGCGCTGCTTGGCCCTTGGGCGACTCCTGAAAATGTGGCTAGAGTAAAAACAGAGCTTGGGTTGGATAAGCCGTTATATCAGCAATATTTTATTTGGATGCATAATTTAATTTCGGGTGACTTTGGCCGTTCATTTGTTCTTAACCGGCCTGTCGTTGATGAAGTTTTAGAGCGATTTTCTGCCACATTAATTTTGGGCGGAAGTGCGTTGTTACTGAGTTCAGTTTTAGGGTTACTGGCCGGAGTCCTTTCCGCCATTCGCCAATTCAGTTGGAGTGACCGATTTATTACACTTGCTGTTTTATTGGGGATCTCAATGCCATCTTTTTGGATCGGCTTATTGATGATTATGCTTTTTTCTGTTCAATTACAATGGGTTCCGGCATCAGGAATGTACGATATTTGGCAAGGCGGTGGCCTGAGCGATTTATTGCATCACCTTGTTTTACCCGCAGTGACGCTTTCATTAGTCGCAACAGGGGTGATAGCGCGTTTGACACGCACAGCAATGTTAGAAGTACTGCGACTTGATTTTATTCGTACCGCAAGAGCAAAAGGCTTGAGCGAGCGCAAAGTGATTTTTCGCCATGCATTTCGCATGGCACTGGTTTCCGTTATCCCAGTCATTGGTATCCAAGCGGGCTTTGTTTTTGGTGGTGCGGTGTATATTGAAACCGTTTTTCAGTGGCCGGGGCTCGGCGCAATGCTAGTGAAGGCTGTCGCAACCCGTGACTTGTTTTTAGTTCAAGGGGGCGTATTGATTGCAGCAGCGTCCTATGTCTTTATCAATTTACTTGCAGATGTTGTGCAAGCCATGTTAGACCCGAGGTTGAAATCATGAGCCAGTCAGTGACCCCTGTTATTCAGCATCGTCATCGCCAATCGATTGGCTCATTATTACTGGCGAACCGTTTAGCAACTTTGGGCTTATTTACGTTATCTATCATTATGCTCTTGGCATTTTTAGCGCCTTGGCTTCCCCTTGCTAATCCTGATGAAACGGATTTAGTTAATCGGCTACTTCCCGCTTTTTCATCTGGCCATTTATTAGGTACTGACCATTTAGGGCGAGATATTTTGTCTCGATTGCTGTGGGGAACGCGAGTATCTCTATTGGTCGGTATTTCCGCAACACTGATTGCGGCAATATTCGGCACCCTGATTGGCTTGGTTGCTGGGTATGTTGGCCACCGTACCGATACATTATTGATGCGTTGTATTGATATGCTAATGGCATTTCCATACATTTTATTGGCATTAGCGATTGTAGCGGTACTTGGGCCAGGACTACTCAATGCGTTGTATGCTATCGCATTAGTGAATATTCCCTTTTTTGCTAGGAATATTCGTGGGTTAACGGTGGGGTTACGTGATAGAGACTTTATTCAAGCTGCAAGGTTGTCAGGTAAAAACCACCTACAAGTCCTATTAACGGAAGTGTTACCGAATGTCTTGCCAATCATTGTGGTTACCATGTCAACGACCATTGGTTGGATGATCTTAGAGACGGCAGGCTTGTCATTTTTAGGGCTAGGTACTCAACCACCGAATGCAGATTTAGGTTCAATGCTAGGGCAAGGGCGCGCACAAATGTTTGTTGCTCCTCATGTGGCATTGGTACCCGGTATTATGATCTTTCTTATTGTGATTAGTTTTAACCTGTTAGGAGATGGCGTGCGTGACATTCTTGATCCCCGGTTAAAATCAGGCGCTTTACAGCGCTCACAACCGATGACACAGACTGACAGAGTTAATATTCCTGCGAAAACGGGAGGTGAACAAGCGGTATTAGAAGTCAAAGACTTGTCGGTCGCTTTTCGCCAAGGAAATCAATTACGCCCAACGGTAAAAGGGATCAGTTTTACCGTTGGTGCGGGGGAATGTTTAGGGCTAATTGGAGAAAGCGGTTCGGGTAAGAGTGTTACGGCTTTATCTGTAATGGGGTTGCTTGCATCGCCTCCTGCGTTGGTTACCGCTGGTGGTATTTATGTAGAACATGAAGAAATGTTGTCATTACCGTTATCTGTTATGCAGCGCCGTCGCGGTGCGAAGGTATCCTATATTTTCCAAGACCCGCTGACGACACTCCATCCGCAATTTACCATAGGTGTGCAATTGCGTGAGGCCATTACTGCTCACCAATCGTTGTCATTCTATGAGGCGAAAAATAAAGCCATTGAATTATTGGATAGCGTTGGGATCCCAGATGCGCAGGAGCGTTTTGATGCCTACCCCCATGAGCTTTCGGGCGGGCAGCGCCAGCGGGTAGGGATAGCGATGGCATTGGCTAATGATCCTGTGTTGATTATTGCCGACGAGCCGACCACCGCATTAGATGTTACGGTGCAGGCGCGTATTTTAGAGTTACTCAACCAACTACGCCGTGAACGCGGTGTTGCACTCTTATTTATTACCCATGATTTCGCGGTTATTAACCAAATTTGCGACCGTGTTGCCGTCATGCAGCAAGGTGAGATAGTTGAAACAGGGGAGACACAAACGGTATTACGCCAGCCTCAGCATCCTTACACACAACGCCTGATCGCCAGTGTCCCTAAATTAGGGGAAGGGCGTGGATTTTTAAAACAAGTCCAACAACTTTATGGTCATCAGCCCAATGGTGATGATTTAACATCGGCTCAGGAGGTTTAATGAAAAAAGTGATTGAGGTTAATCAGTTGGTGAAAACCTTCGGGCAGCCAAGAGGCCTATTTCACCCTCGAGGGCGCCAAGTTCACGCACTAAAAAATATTTCATTATCGCTCTATGAAGGTGAAACCCTTGCTGTTGTAGGGGAGAGTGGCTCAGGAAAAAGTACCTTAGCGCGTATTTTAGTTGGGTTGGAGCGTGAAACCTCGGGGGAAATTACGGTATTAGGGCAAACTCGTGCCGAATGGCTGCAACAAGGTTCACGTACATTTGGGCAAGCCATTCAGTACGTTTTTCAAGACCCGGTTGCTTCTTTGAACCCCCGTAAAACGATAGGCGAGACATTAACGGTTCCATTGAAATACTTAAAGCACATGAACACATCACAAAGAGCGAAGCGTTTGGCGGAATTACTCGAAGCCGTCAATATGCCAATCGACGCTTTAGCTTGCTATCCTCATGAGTTTTCAGGAGGGCAGGCACAGCGGTTAGCGATTGCGAGAGCATTAGCTGCGGATGCACGAATATTGGTACTTGATGAACCCGTTAGTGCGCTGGATGTTTCGGTACAAGCGCAAGTTTTATTGTTATTAGAACAACTTAAACAACAGTTTTCATTATCGTATTTATTTATTAGCCATGATTTGGCGGTAGTGGAGTCGATTGCAGATAGAGTTGCCGTACTCTATTTAGGGGATTTGCTAGAATGTCGAGATACCCGCAGCTTATTTGCCGCACCGGAGCATGAATATACGCGAAATTTATTGGCAAGTGCCCCACGAATTCGTGTTGATTCAGTCGATTAGAAACTTATTTAAACCAGTTGAGAAGCTAATATGAGCACCAATAAGCCAATGACGATAGAGTCAGTGCGTATTAAACGTACTGATGAAATCGTCAATGCGATAAAAGAAACCATTATGGCCAATAACCTCATACCCGGTGACCGTTTGCCACAAGAAAAAGAGTTAATTGAACATTATAACGCTAGCAAAAGCACTGTGAGAGAAGCATTAAAGTCATTGGAAGTTCAAGGGTTAATTAAAACAAAAACTGGGCCTGGTGGTGGCGCGTTTATTGATTCAATGACTGAAGCGCGAGCGATGAGTTTGTTATCGAATTATTTATTCACGCGGGATATATCCATAAAGGATATTTATACGTTACGTAAATTATTAGAACCAGTGGTAGCAGTCAGTGCCATTGATAATATCGATAACGCAGGAATTCAAAAGCTGTACGATACCATCGCCATTTATGACCATGAGCCCGCAGATGAAAATGAGCGCTGGCAGCAACGAATGGCAGAGCTGGATTTTCATGCGGTGGTCGCCAGCTATTCCGATAACGTTTTATTAGTGTTTATCTGCCATTTTTTACAACGCTTACTCAAAGACTTAGCCGTTTGTCAGGACATTTATTTAAAACCTGAGCCTGTCGATAGACGCCAAGGTATTGAATACCAATATCAATTAATCGAGGCTTTACGCCGTAAAGATGCCGCTAAAGTTCAATCGGTAATGGAAGCACATATGGCTTATGCAGAACAAGCCATGTTAGCGCTGCAAGCCACATTACAAGAACGTTTCTTAAGTGAAGATAGGTAATATAATGATAGATAAAGTATATCTGACCTCTGTATTAAAAACATTATTATGCACACCTAGCCCTGTTGGGATGACTGAACAAGCCGTTGCGCAAACTCACCAATGGTTGTCGGAGTTGGGGTTTACACCAAAATACACACGCCGCGGGGTGCTCTATATCACACTCGGTTCTGAAGAACCTAAACGTGCATTGGCCGCACATCTTGATACATTAGGGGCGATGGTGACACAACTCAAACCGAATGGGCGTTTGGCACTGCGTAATACAGGCACATGGGCAGCCCGTTTTGCGGAAGGTGCAAGGGTGACAGTATTTAGTGATGATCACCAATATCGTGGGACGATTTTGCCATTAAAAGCCTCAGGGCACCGTTTTAATACTGAGGTAGATACCCAAGTAGCCGATTGGGATAATTTAGAAATTCGCCTTGATGTCCCCTGTTATAACTTTGCTGATTTGCAATCCCATGGCTTAAACGTCGGTGATATTGTTGCAGTGGATGCTCAACCCGAATTCATTGATAACGGTTTTATTGTATCGCGTCATTTGGATGATAAAGCCGGATGTGCAGTGATGTTAGCCGCATTAAAATCACTGGTGGATGACGGTATTGTGCCAGCGGTATCTTGCCAAATGATGTTCACGATTTCAGAAGAGGTCGGTATCGGAGGCACCCACGGTTTTGGTCCGCAGGTTCAAGAATTATTAGCGATTGATAACTCTGTTTCTGCCCCTGACCAAACTACACGGGATGACGTACTCACTTTAGCTTTTCGCGACAGAACCGGCCCGTTTGATTTAGCAATTACGCGGCATTTATTACAATTATGCCAGCAGTATGACATTCCTCACGTCCGCGATACGTTTAAACACTATCGTTCGGATAGTGCTGCAGCAATTGATGCAGGATGGGATATTCGTGCGGCTTTAGCATGTTTCGCACTAGATAGCTCCCACGGTTGGGAAAGGACTCATTTGGACTCATTAGTCGCGCTCGCGACTTTAGTGAGACGCTATATTGAAAGTGATTTAGTCCCATTACCGGGGCAATCATTGCAAAACTAATAATTTGCGGCTGATGGTAAAAAGCCCTCATATCATTTAACGTGAGGAGGGCTTTGAACATGTTAATTGTTAACTTAGATTGGCTTGCGATAAATATTTTTGCATCTCATCTGCGGGTACCATACCGCCACCTGTTGCCCATACCAGATGTGTTGCGTTGGCCAGTTGCTTAGGCGTGAGTGATTTGGATTGCAAATAATCTGTGTTTTGCGTGACATGCACACAGCCAGTCATACCCGCCAAGGCCGAAGGCTCTAATTTAATAGATTCGGTCTGGTTGAGTAAGCCTAACAGGTTATACATTTCGCTATCATCGATAGTGTAATAACCATCAATCAACCGCTCCATCGCGCGCCCCACAAAACCGGATGCGCGGCCAACGGCAAGGCCATCAGCGGCAGTGATATTATCGATACCAATCTCTTGAACTGACACGCCATCATGTAACCCGGTATGTACTCCTAACAACATGCAAGGTGAATGCGTTGGTTCTGCAAATAAGCAATGGGCGGCATCCCCAAAGGCGAGTTTTAACCCGAAAGCAACGCCACCGGGGCCACCACCAACACCACAAGGTAAATAGACAAATAGCGGGTGGTCGTTATCCACTGTAATCCCTTGCTCTACAAATTGTTTTTTTAGGCGAAGGCCTGCGACGGCATAGCCAAGAAATAGGGTTGTGGAGTTTTCATCATCAATAAAAAAGCAGTTTGGGTCTTTTTCTGCTTCTTTACGGCCTTGTTCAACGGCGATGCTGTAATCTTGCTCATATTCCACAACATTCACACCATGTGAACGCAATTTGTCTTTTTTCCATTGTCTGGCATCTGCGGACATATGCACGCTGACGCTAAAGCCAAGTTTAGCGCTCATAATACCGATGGACATGCCAAGGTTACCGGTTGAGCCCACCGCGATGCGGTATTGGCTAAAGAATTGACGAAATTGTTCTGAGAATAAAATTTCGTAATTATCATCTGTTGATAATAAACCAGCTTCTAAAGCCAATTTTTCTGCATGGGTTAAAACCTCATAGATGCCACCGCGGGCTTTGATTGACCCTGAAATTGGCAGGTGGCTATCTTTTTTCAGTAACATTTTCCCTGTTATTGGCGTTTGATACCGTTTTTCCAGCGCGGCCTGCATGTTGGGAATATCGATAACTTCAGATTCAATAATCCCTTGTGTCGCTTGAGTTTCTGGAAACGCTTTCATCAAATAAGGCGCAAAGCGGGTTAAGCGCGCTTCTGCATCTTGAACATCTTCAATGATAAGCCCGACATAAGGCAAACCCGCTTGGGTCGTCGTGACCTTTGGGTTGAACCACGCAATTTGCTTTAAATCGATTAAGTCCTGAACTAAAGGGTAGTCAGCAATTAACTTATCAACATTTATCTGAGTCATAATTACTCTCTTTTAAATCACAAATGAAAGTGCAAAAGTCCCGGCCAGCGCGACGAAAGACGCAATCAACGTGGCGACACTATAAAAACGGAATGTTTCGGCTAAAGTCGCATTACAGTACTGTTTGACTAACCAGAACAATGAATCAGTGACGATAGTGCAGCCAATTGCGCCTGAGCCAATGGCTAATGTCATAATTTCTGGGCTAATGTGTGGGTACATTGGCATTAGCGGAGCAACAATCGCCGTTGCGCCCATCATCGCAACGGTGGCAGAACCGACAGCGGCATGAAGAATAATGGCGACTAGCCAAGCCAGTAAAATTGGGTGCATATCAATACCAGATAACACCATCGCTAAGGAATCGCTCAGTCCACTGCCTTTTAAGATACCGTTAAATGCCCCGCCTGCGCCGATAATCAATAAAATATTAGCGATTGAGCTAAAACTCTCTTCGGTTTTGCTGAGTAATACGCTCATACCCATGTTACGTCTTATCCCTAACATGTAATAAGCGACAAAAGCAGCAATAAACATAGCGGTTATTGGGTTACCAATAAACTGTAAGAGGGTAAATAACTGGCTATCTTTGCTCATGTTCAAGTCAGCGGCAGTCTTGATTAACATGAGGGCAATTGGCAATAACACCGTGAACAGTGTCGCACCTAAAGAAGGTAAGTCTTTTTCTTCACGTACCTCAAGATCTGAGAACGCTTCTGGCACAGTTTTAAACGGTAAGCGGTCACCTAAGAATTTGAGGAACAGTGGCCCGCCGACTAATGATGCGACTAGGCCTACGGCTAACCCTGCAACAATCACCGTACCAATATCAGCACCTAATTCATTTGTGACAAATAGAGCAGCAGGGTGTGGCGGTACGATGCAATGGACGGCCATCAGCGCAGTACACAATGGGATCGCTAACTTTAATAATGAAGTATTGGTTCTTTTGGCAATGGAAAATGCGAGTGGGATCAGTAACACCACACCGACCTCAACAAACAGGGTGATACCGCAGATTAACCCAATGAGTACCATGGTGACATCGGGAGTCAACCAACGGCTTTTTTGTAATGTCACCCCAATTCGCTCTGCTGCCCCGGAGATTTCCATCATTTTTCCAAGAATAGTTCCTAGCCCGATAATGGCAGCTAAGAAACCAAGTGTACCCCCAATGCCATTTTCGATAGCGTTGACCATCTCCAATGGATTCATTTGCATGGAGATACCGACAAAGAAGCTGGCGAGTAAAAGTGCTAAAAAGGGATGAAACTTAAATTTAATAATTGAAACGATGATTAGTAAAATACTGATAACTAAAGTACCAATCATCCACATTGTAGAGTCCATATCCTACCTCTGATCATCTTGTTATTGTTTTTCTATTGGATAATAAATATTCAGTGGTGACAAACGATGAAACACGAGCTTTAGATGAATCAAATTAACTCAAAGGTGTGATATTAGTCATATAAAACGGAGAATAGCGTCTTTGGGTCATCTAAATTCATCTTAAAAAGGGTATTGTAGAAATCATTGAGTATCGTTGTTTTTATTGGAGGCGTTGATGTCAGAAAATTTCAATCAATTTGAGCAATCTGGATTTATTCAATGGAATAAACGGCTATCAAGTTATCAGCTATCGCGCCTACATACCTTTGAAGCAGCAGCACGGCATAGCTCTTTTGCATTAGCGGCACAGGAGCTGGCATTAACACCCAGTGCAGTTAGCCACCGAATTAATACGTTAGAAGGGGAGTTAGGTTTTAAATTATTTGAGCGTTTTCATCGGCGTATTGAGCTGACGATTGATGGTGAGCGAATTTATTGGGCACTACGCAAAAATTTGGATGATATTAACCAAGAAATTATTGATATCAAGAACCAAGAAATCTCGGGTGAACTTACGGTGTATTCACGACCATCCATCGCCCAGTGCTGGTTAATTCCCAAAATTGCGGATTTTGCTAACCAATATCCCTCAATTCAGTTAAATCTATTAACGGGCAACGATGACGTTAACTTTCGTGGCTATGGCATTGATATTGCTATTTATTATGATGATATCACTCGGCCCAATTTATATTGTGAAGATTTAATGTCAGAGTCAATTGTTCCGGTCTGTAGTCCGCAATATGCTAAACAACATGATTTGCTTAATAATATTCATCAATTGAAAAATTGTACTTTGCTACATGATAGACAAGCTTGGAGCAGTAACTCTGATTATGATGAATGGAAGGCGTGGAGTGAACATTACCAATTAACCTTGTTTCCTCATCGCCGAAACCTATGCTTTGATCGCTCTGATTTAGCGATTGTTGCCGCAATGAACCATGCCGGTGTGGCGATGGGACGTAAACAATTGGTTGAAAAACGCTTAAAGCGCCAAGAACTGGTAATGCCATTTGGTGATATTTCGCTGAAGTGTCAACAGCGCCACTATTTTGCGATGCTAAATGATAAACGAAACCCAAAGGCGGATATTTTTATTCAATGGTTAAAACAGCAAGTTAACGCAATACCACAAGTAAAATGATGCTTATTCGAGTAAGATAACCTCTTGGTGATATTTCTAGAGAATGGAAAAACCTGAAGCTATGGCCCCGAAAACGCAAAAAGTTGCCACGATCAAAGATGTCGCTGCCAAAGCTCAGGCAGGGAAAACCAGTATCTCACGTTATTTGAATGGTGAATTTCATTTGCTTTCTGATAATTTACGTCAACGCATTGAAAGCGCCATTCGTGAATTAAACTATCGCCCAAACCAAATGGCGCGCAGCTTGAAACATGGGCGGACAGGCTTGATTGGTTTGATTATTGCCGATATCGGTAACCCATTCTCTGTTGAAGTATTAAAAGGGGTAGAAGCCGAGTCAATCAAACAAGGTTTCATGACCGTGGTTTGCAATGCAGATAACAGCATTGAGCGTGAATGCCAATTTATTCAATTGCTAAAAGGTTACCGCGTTGATGGACTTATCATAAATTCAGCGGGTGTTAACGAACAATTCATTGAAGTGCTGAAAGAAACCACCCTACCTTTCGTCTTGTTAGATAGAAAAATCGACAATTTTCCCAGTGACATGGTTGGGTTAGATAACCCCGCTTCTGCACAAATGGCCTTTAATCATCTGATTGAACAAGGGTTTGAAGCGATTTGCTTCGTGACTGAGCCCATTGTGTATAACAGCGCACGCCAAGAGCGCTTACAGACCTTTCAAGCGTTATCGCAGAGCCATCAACATATCCAAAGCGAATTTCATGAAGTGACCTTGCCTGACCCTACAAAATTGGAGGCCATTGTTGCCGATTTTTGTACTGCACATCGTGGTATGCGCAAAGTGATTGTTGCCGCTAATGGAGTGCTCACTTTGCAGTTGGCATATGTCATGAATAAACAAGGGTTACGTTGGGGAACGGATATTGGCTTTTTGAGTTTCGATAACCTCGAATGGGCGGCATTGGCTGGGCAAGGGGTAACCTCAGTGTCTCAACCGACAGCGGAAATGGGGCATAAAGCGGTGGAGTGCTTATTGGAAAAACTTGAAAACCCAGATAAGCCACCAATGCAATATTTATTTAATGGGGAATTGCTGATCCGAAAATCGACGACATTGTAGTCTTTGGGGCTAAGTTATTCGGTTCTTAAAATTTCGTTACTATTTCTCAATTTGGCTTAAGGTTTGTTGCATGTATACTGATATGCAGATTATGTTATAACCATTTTGAGGGCATAGGGAACATATGAGAAAGATAGGGATATTATTGCTAGCTAGCCTTGTTTTAGCGGGGTGTAGCACCAGAAGCGGTATCAAAGAATATACCTGCCAAGTTGACCAAAGCTATAATCACATCACATTAGAGCGAAATGGCAAATTTATCTTTCCAACGGGTGCAAGTAAGGTACAAGTCTTTTTCAATAATAATCAGGTTAATATCGTTGATTTTGTTGGCTATGAGTATATGAGTTATCCGTTAGTGAAAAGTACGGAACAGCGACGCGTTGAGAAAATAAAAGATTTTAACATCGTGATAAATAAAGGTGATTATTATTCTGATGTCAATGGCATGTTGGAGATATACTCACCCAGTCAAAAAACCGTCGGATTATATTATTTAGCGCCATCAACCAGTAAACTGAATTCTATCCAATTTTTGACCGAGTGTGAGCGAAGCAATGTTGCTCGCCCGGGACACGCTCATGCGCATTGATGGTTAAAGAGCCAAAGAGCCCTAATAAATTAGGGCATTCCAGCTATTTTGCTATTTCAGGGTTAACACAGTTTTGGCTTAGGTCACCCTTTAAAGCCGCTATTAGGTTATCAACGGCACATTCGACCATAGCATAACGGGTTTCATGGGTGGCAGAACCGATGTGCGGCAGAGCAACCACATTTGGCAGCGTGAGTAGCTTAGAGTTGCTTGGAAGGGGTTCAACTTCAAACACATCTAAACCCGCCCCGCGAATTGTGCCACTTTCTAATGCATCGATCAGGGCGGCTTCATCGACGATACGGCCTCTTGAACCGTTGATCAAAAATGCACTGGGTTTCATTTTTGCCAACTCATTTTTACCGATCAACTTTTCGGTTGACGCTGATAATGGCAGCACGACACAGACAAAATCCGATTCTGCCAGCAACGTATCGAGGTCACAACGACGTGCCTTAAGTTGGGTTTCTGCATCGGGGTGGATATGGTTATTGTAATAGAGAACTGGCATCCCGAAGCCTAAATAAGCGCGTTTGGCAACGGCATAGCCAATGCGGCCCATGCCTAAAATACCGATAGTTTTCCCATTCACATTACTGCCATATGCATCTTCACCAATACTTTGAGTCCATTGGCCATTTTTGACCATCTCAGCCATTTCGATAATGCGGCGTGCACTGCAAAGCACTAACGTAAAAATGGTGTCGGCGGTGGTTTCGGTTAATACATTAGGTGTATGCATTAATGCAATCTTTCTAGCATTCATTGCATCAATATCAAATTGATCGACACCAACGGAAATGGTCGATGCCGCTTTCAAATTCGGAGCATTGGCAATGTCATCTGCCGTGATAGGATAGCTGGCCCCGATAATGCCGTCAGCGCGGGATAACGCTTGTTTAAAGCTAGCGAGATTTTCAGGTGTAACGCTATCAAATACAGTAACATTAAAGTGTTGCTGTAGCCGTTCAAGTTGATCCGTAGGAATGGATTTATATAAAATAATATTCTGTTTCATAGTATCCCTTTTAAGCATGCTTCGTGATGACAACATCACTGTTTTGTTCTTGGTTTGGTTTGACTATCAAGGTAAAGAAAACCGAGGCTAATAATGCGAGTCCCATAAACATATACGAAGCACTTGGGCTACCGGTTGCTCCATTTAAATAGCCAACAAACCATGAACCAAAGAATGAACCTAATGCGCCCATACTATTGATTAATGCCATTGCACCACCTGCAACGTTCTTTGGCAACATTTCAGGAATGATAGCGAAGAAGGGCCCATATGGGGCGTACATTGCTGCACCCGCAATCACTAATAAGGTATAAGAGAACCAAAAATTCGTGCTACCGAGTAAGTACGAACCGAGGAAGCAAATCGCACCGAGTAAAAGCATTGGCCAAACGAATAGTTTGCGGTTATGCATACGGTCAGATGCCCATGATACGAGGATCATCGCTAAGGTTGCCGCAAGGTAAGGAACGGCAGAAAGCCAGCCTGTTTCTACCATCCCAAGGTTAGATGCTCCACGAATAATAGATGGCAGCCACAGTACGAAGCCATACACACCGATGCTCCAGCAAAAATACTGGGCGCACAGTAAAATCACGTTACGAGACTTAAAGGCTTCACGGTAATTACGAACGGGTTTGATGTTTTTCTGTTCGTCACTGAGAATTTTATCTAATGTCTCTTTTTCAGTCTGGCTTAGCCAATTCACTTGGCTTGGTTTATCACGTGCTGTTCTCCACCAGAAAAAAGCCCACAAAATCGCTGGAACCCCTTCAATGATAAACATTTCACGCCAACCGAACGCTTGAATGAGATAACCGGATAGCACGGACATCCACAACACCGTGACTGGGTTACCTAAAATTAAAAAGGTATTGGCGCGTGAGCGTTCTGATTGAGTGAACCAGTTACTGATATAGATGAGCATCGCTGGCATCACGGCGGCTTCAACGACACCCAAACTAAAGCGAATAATCACTAGCATTGGGATATTACTGACCATTCCCGTTAAGCTGGCAAACATTCCCCAGAGAAAAATACAGGCAAAAATCAGTTTGCGGACACTGCGCTTTTCCGCGTAGATAGCGCCTGGTATTTGGAAAAAGAAATAGCCAAGGAAAAATAATGAGCCGAGTAGTGACGACATCCCTTTGGTAATGCCTAAGTCAGCGTTGATACCTGCAGCGGCGGCAAAGCTGTAGTTTGCTCTATCCAAATAAGCAAGGCTATAGGTGATAAACACGATTGGCATGATGCGCCACCAACGTGACGCTGCTGGAGTATTCATTGTCATAATCGATTTCCTTTTAACATGCAGCTTTAGTGGTGGCTGCGGGGAGTAATGCCATTTCATGCTGCAATTGCGCTTGAGTTGGTAAGCCTTCACTATCACCTATAACTTGAATGGCTCTAGCTCCAACAAAATTACCTCTTGCAACAGCTTGCGGTAGTGTTAAGCCTTCAAGTAAGGCGCTAATGACGCCAACGGCAAAACCATCGCCGGCACCGACGGTATCAATGACTTGTTTAATATGCACGGCAGGAACCATACCTTGTTGGTTACCCGCAGTTTTATAATAAGCCCCGTGTTCTCCGGTTTTAATCACAACGGCTTCAACACCTTGGGCGAGATAAAAGTCAGCAATAGACTCGGGGTGGTCGAAACCCGTTAGAATTTTGCCTTCTTTTAAGCCTGGTAAGACCCAATTAGCTTGGAACGCGAGTTGGTTGAGCTGTTCTACCATCGCTGTTTCACTCTTCCATAGAGAAGGGCGCAAGTTGGGGTCAAATGATAGTGTTTTTCCTGCATTTCGCATCCATTTCGCGGCATGCAGTGACAGTTGGTAGCTGGTGGGTGAAAGTGCTGCTGCCACGCCACTTAAATGTAAATGGCGTGCGGATAGAAAATAATCTTCATTAAAGTCTGTTAAATCTAAGTGACTTGCCGCAGAACCTTGACGAAAATACTCTACTATGGGATCGGTTCCATTTTCGGCTTTAGATTTGAGTTGAAAGCCAGTTGGGTAACGAGAATCTACCGTAACACATTGAGTATCTATATATTCATTATCCAATGTGGCTTGGATAAAACGCCCAAAAGAGTCATTACCTAAGCGGCTAATCCATCCCGTTTTTAACCCAAGGCGTGAAAGGCCAACAGCAACGTTGAGTTCAGCCCCTGCGGCACGGCGAACAAAGTTTTCGACCTCATGTAATTTCCCTGTTTGTGTGGCGACGAACATCATCATGGCCTCACCAAGAGTTACGACATCTAATTGGTTTTTCATAAAATTAATTCTCCCTCTAACCTAGAAAGTCTTTAACAGAGAAACATAGTATTCAGTGACTGCACGTAAATCATCGCCTTCGAGTGGAAACTCGATACCACAAGGAACGTCATTCGGTAGGGCGGTTAGCACTTCTTTCCAAGTGCCATCGCTGTCATCAAGTGCTACAGCAACACGTTTGTTGTCACGCAATTGGCAGGCTTTAACGTGAATGTAAGCGACTTGGGGAGCAAAAATATGTGCGGCTTTTAACGGATTTTCCCGATGCCAATGCCAGTTCGCCATATCAAACGCCATTTTTATGGGCATATTCTGGGTTTTGACATCAGCAAAAAAGCGTTCAAGAGGCGCAATATGACCACCGGCTTCTGTTTGGTCGTTCTCAATCACTAATTGGGTGGTGTATTGATTGATGACACCAATAACTTCGGATAAGTCATAGCACTCAGGTAGCTCACCAAGTGATAGTTTTAAAAAGCGTGCATTGAGTTGTTTGGCATCTTCGAAATAGCCTTGTAATTTGGTGATTGCGATAGGAGCTCGTTGTTGAAATAGGGTATCAGGAATAGAATAGACAGCTTTTAGTTGCCTTGCTTGTAGCTTATCAGCAATATCCGTCAGGCTATCATTCGGCAGCAAAAGCTCTTGGCGGATCTCCACGCCATCTGCATGGCTGTTTTGAATCATTTCGAATAAGGCTTGTTGGCCGCCTAATTGTTTTACGGTTTGCGCCCCATAGGCCGCAGTGACAACAATAATGTGTTTGCTCATGACTTTCCTCTGTCTGATTAAAGGGCATTTTGCCCATTTGTCATTGCGAATAATGTATTATGGAACCGGTTCCATAATGCTTTCTAGTGAGGAAAGAGCAAAATTAGAGCTGTATCACTAATCAAATGGCGATTAATGTTTAATTGCAGATCTTTATCACAACTCTATATGTAATGGGTGTAACGCTTATTATTCATTCTGATAAATGAATTTATGGTATATAACTAGTTGATTACTAATTTTTTATCTTTCTTGATATACAGCTAGCATGAAAATATGCCTAGTAAATGCGTGATTCTTCATAATTAATTATTGTTAGCTGTATCTCAATTTCGTCTTCTTCGTCTTTTAATGAAATAATATTTCAATATATTAATTAAGGTGTGAAATTTTAGTGCAATGCTACATTATTTCACAAACTCTACCCTGGCTACACCACAGCAACTCATAAATATAATAAGTTACGAAGATGAGGTTCTGAGTATGAAAGTAATGAAATTAACCGCACTTTATAGTGTGCTTCTGTTAGCTAGCGTTTCATGGGCTCAAGCAAATACCAATGAAAGTGCCGGCGTCTATAAAAAAGCCTGTACACCTGAGTTAATTCAAGCAGCAAAAAGCAATGCAGATATTTGCTATGGCGTGAATACGGCTAGTGATATTCAAATCACTAAAAAAAACGATGATAAATATAAGATAAAAGTTGTCATTATTGGTGAAAGTACCAATAAGAATTATATGAATACTTATGGCTACCCATTAGAAAATACACCGTTTCTTTCATCGGTAAATGGGCGTTTTTTCAATAATTTTATTAGTGCGGCATCCAATACGGTACCGACCTTAACGCGAGCTTTAGCGAAAAATGATCTAAAGACGATCACACAGCACCATGAAAAGCCGTATTACAATAATAATTCAGTTGTTGATTTAGCCAACAAAGCGGGTTATGAAACTTATTATATCGGTAATAATGGCAGTTTTGGTGATGATGAAATTGGCTTTACAAATTATTTTCTAAAGGCGAATTATTTTTTACCGGTTAGAGACAGCAAGCCTGGTTTTGAAAACCTTTTCGTGCAAGAAAAGTTTGTCGTTGATGACAGTGTGAATAAACTCACCAATGATTTTAAAATGTTACCTGCCTTTAAAGCTGCGTTAAATAACCCGTCAGAGAAAGAAAAAGTCATTTTTGTTCATATGTGGGGGCCTCACCATGATGGTTGGCCGAAAGGAGCTTGCGAACTCGTTAAAAATAATTACAACATTAACCCTGAGCAATTTGATACGGGCTGGGGAAGTATAGCGAACTGTTATGTTTCAGCGATTAAACTGAGTGATGATTTTATTGGCGATATTTATAGTATCTTGCAAGAAAATAATAAAAATGGGGATTACCCGTTCTCCATTTTATATTTTTCTGACCATGGGCAAGGGCTAGTCAAAGCCAATAAGCAGCACGTAAAAGCACTGGAAGCAGAGTATAAAGGGTATATCAAAGACGGAAATCTATACTTACGCCATGGTCAACTCGTGAAAGGGGCATATCAAGTCCCATTAGTGGTCATCAATTCGGATGATACTAAACGTGAATTTCGCGATGAAATGTTAAGTGAGTGGAATTTATTTGATTACTTCGCGTCGTGGTTAGGAGTAGAAACTAACCTAACCTCCCCAGCGAAAAGTATCGTGGCGGAGACTATCACACCTGAAAAAGATATCGATGTCTTTGTTTTCCCACGGGACGAGTTTGTGAAGTACGATAGCTTGCCGCAGGATACCGTATTATCACCAGCCACAGTTAATACCAAAGTTGTCGCTGACAATTAATATGTCAAAAAATAAGGCAGAACCGAGCTATCAGTTCTGCCTTTATTTTTATTCAACAAGTTATTGACTCAATGCATCTGCAACTGCTTTAAAGCGGGCAAATTTATCACGTAACTGTTGATACCCAACGGCGTTTGGTTGGTAAGTCGTGATTTTGGGTGTGCTTGCCGCAATAGCGACATCAAAACCTGAATAGTAACCTGTTCCGACTGCGGCACAAAGTGCAGCGGCTTGGCAACCTGATTGCTGTACATTGACGACATCTAACGGCAAGTTACTGGCATCACAGAACATTTGCATCCACAGTGGTGACTGTGTTGGGCCACCCGTGAAACGAATAGATTCTGTTGTATTATCAAGGCCAACAATACGGTCTTGATGTAGCAAATGTGAAAACACAATTCCTTGATAGATAGCATAAACAATATCAGCATCCGTATGGTGTGAGCTCAAACCGAGTAGACCACCATGCAAATTACTGTGGTAGTTAGAACCGTACAGCCAAGGAAAAAACAGAATATCATTTGGCCGTGTTGCCCCTTCAGCCACACAGTGATTCAGTACGTTATAATCTTGCAAACGTTGATTGAAGAAGTGACGAGTGAACCACGCGAGGTTACTGGCGGAAGTCGGGCTGCCTTCGTGGACAAAATAGGTACCTGGAATACAGTATTTACTCCATACGTATGGGTAATCTGAAGGCACAATTTCATCGAAGACACGGGTTGAAATGGTCCAAGTTCCGGCTACGGCGCTGAGTTTATCTTTTTGGCTCACCCCTGACGCCAACGCTGCACCCACCACGTCAAAGAAGCCACCAAATACAGGGGTTCCTTCTACAAGTCCAGACTCAGCAGCGGCTTTGTGGGTTACCGTTCCTGCAAGTTGAGCCGAATTAATCACCGGTGCTAGTTTGTCATTTGTCTCATCAATACCAAATAGTTGGCATAATTTAGGGTCATAACTCGACAGGGTTTGGTTAAATAATTGGCTGCCAGAAATATTGGTTTCTTCGCAGGCAATTTGGTCGGTTAGACGGTAGCGAATGTAATCGTGGACCATCAAAACATGTTGAGTATCGCGATAATTATCGGGCTCGTGTTGTTTTAACCAACGTAACAGCGCCACAGGATGAGAAGCCCATAATTGCTGAAAACTCAATGGATAAGCTTTATCCGCGGTGCCGTCTTGGTGCCATTCATCAACAATAGATTGAGCTCGTGAATCAGATGACACAATCCCATTCCTAACCGGTTTTCCTTGGCTATTGAGTAAATACAGCCCTTTGCCGTGAGAAGAAAAGCTGACACCGGAAATTTGGGCGGCGTTGAGCTGGCTATTTTGAATCGCTTGGCGAATCACGCTGCAAGCCGCTTCCCACAGCATTTCCATATTGCGTTCACTAAAACCTGCTTGTGGACTCTCAGTGGGAAAAGAATGTTCAGCAACGGTAATTTCTTGGCCTTCTGCGGTGTAGATACCCGCTTTAATGACGGTACCACCAAGGTCAACACCCATAAAAAATGCATTCATTATCGGCTCCTTTAGGCGTTGTGCCAGCCTGCTTGTTGCATTTTGTCTTCCATCCAATGACGAGCTTTGATAATTTCAATCAGTGGCTCATCGGCTTTTTCTGTCCACATTTCAATCAGGAAGGAGCCACGGTAATTTAAACGTTTTAATAATTTGAATAAATTAACAAAATCCACGCAGCCTTCACCGAAAGGCACATCACGGAATTGGCCTTTACAGGTTTCAGTCACCGCATACGTATCTTTTAAGTGAATTGCTGCGACGTGTTCAATTCCTTGGGTGAATTCTTTTTCGACATCATTGCCCCATGCCGTTAAGTTGCCGACATCAGGATACACCTTGAACCAAGGCGAGCGAATTTTATCGGAAAGCGTTTGCCATTTGCTAATGGAATTCATAAATGGCGTATCCATGATTTCTACCGCACACATCACTTGAGAAGCGGCCGCAATTTCACTGACCCATTGCATGCCTTTTTCGAAATTGGCAATCGTTTCGGTATCTTGCTCTTCATAGTAAACGTCATAACCCGCGAGCTGAATAGTGCGAATGCCTAAGTCTTGAGCGAGCTTAATGGCTTTTTCCATTAAGGTATAGGCCATCATGCGAGTGCCTTCATCATGGCTACCGAAAGGAAAACGGCGATGGCCCGATAAACACATACTTGGAATGCGAATACCTGTTTCTTGAATGGCTCTAACCACTTCCAGACGTTCAGCGGGGCTCCAGTCTAACCGAGCTAGACGTTCGTCAGTTTCATCTACTGACATCTCCACAAAATCATAACCTGCAGATTTTGCGATAACTAATTTTTCTAACCAACTGCTGTTTTTCGGTAATGCTTTTTCATAAATACCAATTGGATGCTTGCGCATGGTTTTCCCCTTGAAAAATTAACTTTGTGTCGATGCTTTATTAAGGCGTTGGTTGCGGTTCATCGCACGTTTAGCACTCCATTTTTCTTTGAAGAACTTGAATGCTAGTGCCAAGATGAGCGTGATCCCCCAAACTGCGAGGTTAAAGTGCAGGCTTACACCAAGCAGGCTTAAACCTGTCGCAATGACCTGTAAAACCAATAAGGCACAGAACACTCGGCTAACCTTACCAACTCCCCCAAATGGGTTAGTTCCACCTAATACGATGGCAAGAATGGTGAGCAGTAAATAGGAGTCCCCGTAGCCCATACGTGCAGAGTTAAAGCGAGCCATCATGATGAGCCCAGCTAATACACATAACAGGCTAGAAATGGTGTATATCGCAATCATGACACGGTCGGTACGAATACCGCTGAACCACGTTGCATTGATGTTACTGCCACTCATATAGATATTTTTACCTAAACGCGTACAGCCTAGAAACAGCGCTAAGAGAATTGCGGTAACAATGAAAATAATCATCGCAATTGGTACCCCAAGCACCGTATCGGAACCAATGGCACGAACAATGGGCGGCATGCCACTCAGCGCTGCTCCTTTGGTTAGGTAAACGCCAATACCACTAATAATCGTCATAGTACCGAGAGTGACTAGAATAGGGTGTGCCCCGATATGGGAAATCATCAGCCCTGTTAAGCTACCGATAATGACCGCAATTACAGTTGCGCCGATCAATGCGAAGACCAGCCACATCAGCTGTGTGCCCGTCCCTGCATCCACTGGCAGGTAATTGATAAACACCCAAGCCATAAACAGGCCAGTTAAGTTAGCGGTACTAATAATGGCGAGGTTTAAGCCGCCACTTAACATAGGTACAAACATGGCAAAGGTGAGTAAGCCCAATTCAGGTAACTGAAAAGTGATACTCAAAAAGGTATTTTGAGTAAAAAAGTGCCCTGGCATGGCAATACTAAACGCGGCGATAGCCAGAACAAAGATTGAAAGCAGTCCGATAACAGAGCCATCAATTTTAAAAAAAGCATTTTTTTTCATGGTGATATTCCTGTTAAACAAAACCTACGTCCGTCTCTTTACGTTTTTTATAGTGGGTAATACAAATCGCAATGAGAATAACCAGCCCGATGACGATATTGACGAAGTAGTTTGAAACACCAATCAGGTTAAGGCCGTTTTTCAAGATACCAATCAGGAAAACCCCCATTAATGTACCTATCACCGAGCCTCTGCCACCGGATAAACTGGCTCCACCCAATACAGCAGCTGCAAGCACATCCAGCTCCCCTCCCACAAGGGCACTCGGTACCACTTCACTCATTCGGTAGGTTTGCAACATGCCGCCAATCGCTGCCATCGCGCCAAGGTAGCCGTAAGCAAACAGATAAATCACGGAAACACGAATACCAATACGAGATGCAGATTCTTGGCTGCCGCCAACAGCATATAACTGACGGCCGATGTGGGTTTTATTCATTAAAATCCACGTTAAGAAGGCAATGCCTAGCATTACAATTAACGGCAAGCCAACTTGGTAATATTCGCCATCCACTTCAAAAGGCAGGATAGTCACAGGGTCAACCCACCAATCAGGCAAGTCATAAATGCTGTGACCGTTGGTTAACCACATCAGCATTCCAAACAGCAGTGATTGCATACTGATGGTGATGATAATTGACACAACATTCAGCGAGTAAATTAAAATGGCATTGATTAAGCCAAAAGCGATACCGATGATAATCGCCAATGTGATACTAACGGCAGGGCTTGCAATAAAACCTTGCAATAACCAAGTGGCAATCACGTATTGCACTACGGAAGCCACAGCGGCAAACGAAATATCAATGCCCCCAGTGACAAGAACCACAAATAAGCCCAAGGCGAAAATACCCGTCACCGCATAGCTTTCACTGAGGTCGAGTAAATTTTGAATAGTCAGAAATTGTGGGCTCATCAATGTGAAGAACACCACCATGATAAGAATGACCCAAGTCAGCCAGCCTTCGACAGATTGTGGTCGTAATTTTTGCCAATTAGCCATTGATGATTTCCTCCAATTGTTGCTCATTGATGGAATCTGTCACAATTTCTTTGACGATAGCGCCTTGTTTCATATGTAAAATTCTGTCGCAATTGTAATAAGCTTCGGAGGCTTCATCGGTAATTAATAAAATGGAGATACCGACACCTGACAAACGGTGAATCAGCTTGTAAATACTGTCTTTTGCGCCGATATCAACACCAACGGTTGGCGAATCTAAAATCAGTACTTTAGGGCGAGTTAAAATCCATTTGGCAAGTACCACTTTTTGCTGGTTACCGCCTGAAAGTGTTGAAAGGGCGTTATTTGGGTCGGTGACTTTAATATCTAAGTCGGCTATCCACTCTTGTACGATTTCTTGGCACTGTTTTTCATCGATTAAATGCCAAGGTGTTTTGAGTCGATCAAGAATCGAAATCACCATATTGTCTGCGATGGATTGTTGTAAAATGGCACCTAAAGTCAGGCGGTCTTCAGAGACATAACCAATGCCACGCTTAATGGCGTCGGTGTTGTTTTTTAACTTAACAGGCTTGTCTTCGATAAATAATTCGCCGCTATCTGGATGGGTAATACCAAATAACGATAATGCTAATTCGGTACGGCCTGAGCCTAACAAACCACATAAACCTAACACTTCACCGCGTTTTAAATTTAAGTTGATATCACGATATTGCCCAGCTCGACTGAGGTTTTTTAGCTCAAGTACTGTGCGTCGGTCTTCCGCATTATTGGGTGGCTTGCGTTCATGGACAATGTCTAAGCCAGTCATTAACTCAGTAATTTTGCGGGTAGTTAAGCCTTCAGCAGGCCAAGTCCCAATTTTTTGTCCATCGCGGATCACCGTGATGCGGTCAGAAATCTCTTTCACTTCTTCTAGTCGGTGACTTACGAAAACAACAGTAATACCCTTATCTTTTAGGTAATTAACCGTTGAGAGTAGTTGGTTGACTTCTGTACGGGTCAATGACGCTGTTGGTTCATCCATAATGACCAGGCGTGCATCAGCAACTAGGGCGCGGCAGATAGCAACTTGTTGGCGTTGAGCAATGGGTAAAAATTGCACAGGTGTGTCTGGGTCAATGGTGAAAGCCAGTTCATTGAGGATTTCTAAGGCTTTCTCGCGCAGTTGTTTTTTGCGAAACCAGCCAAAATAGCCTTTGAGGTTTAGCTCAAAGGCGATATTTTCAGCAACGGTTAAATTTGGAAATAATGACAAATCTTGGTAGATAACTTGTACGCCTAATTCACGTGCTTTATCGGGCGTCAATCGGTGATAACTTTTCCCATCAATTTCAATTTTACTACCGTCATCAGGGGCATAGACACCACTGATAGTTTTAATTAATGTGCTTTTCCCACACCCATTGGTGCCCGCTAAACAGTGCACTTCACCTTTGTTGAGCGTCAAATCGATATTGCGTAATGCACGGTGACCACCGAAGCTTTTGGAAAGGTCGCGCAAGGTAATGAGTGGATCGGATTTGTCAGCTTTTGAGGTGCTTGTCATAAGTACAATTCCTACTGCAAATAAATTGGTGTTGGCTTGTTCGTGATGAGTTCGAGCCGCTGCGTTAGTGCAGGCGACTCGAACTCAAAGAACATTAAAATTAATATCTTGATAAATATTGTATTTTTGTTTTGAACATTATTTTGACAAGGTGAAATTACAGACCGACTTCGACCAATTTTTTCGTATTTTCAATATTCAAATTAACGGGGTTGTCACTCAAAATCGTGTTGCCACTGACTTTGATTTCACCCATATCACCAATAGACACGCCATCTTTAATTTCTTCACCATTCATCATGGCAGTCGCAACCTGTACAAATACTTGTCCTGCGACTTTTGGATTAGAAATATAGCCGCCATCAATTGCGCCTTTTTCCAGTAATTTGATGCCTTGGCCAGGTGTGAATGTCCCGAATACACAGGTTTCATCATTTTTACGGCGTTTATCAATGGCTCGGCCTGCACCGATAGGGCCTTGTGAACCAAATGACATGATACCTTTTAAGTCTTTGTGCTTAGATAACAAATCATTAGCTGTACGCATTGAGTCATCAACGGATTCGGCAACACCAAAGCGGTCATCGACCATTTGCATTTTCGGGTAGTTCGCTTTCTGGTAAGCAATTGCAGCGTCGGCCCATTCGTTCACTAATGGTACTGTCAGGCTTCCCACAAACATGGCATATTTGCCTTCTTCGCCCATGCATGCCGCCATATCTCTCATATGGTTAGCGCCCATACTTTGGGTATCAAGTAATTCAAAGTCCCAATCTGCATTTTTTTGGTTTGGTGATTCGTGGGTAATGACTTTAATTCCAGCGTCTTGAGCACGTTTTAATACAGGCTCAAGCACTTTAGCGTCGTTAGGGACAACGCCAATGACATCCACTTTCTTCGCGATTAAATCTTCGATAGCACGAACTTGTTCCGCTGGGTCAGCCGTTGTTGGGCCAACTTGGAAGGCATTTACACCGAGTTTTTTGCCTTCTTCAGTAATACCTTGTTCCATCACATTAAACCAAGGAATACCACCGACTTTAACGACGACACCCATGGTAAAGGGCTTTTGTGCTTTTTGTGATTCAGCCATCGCGACATTTGAAAATAGTGCAACGCTCATTAAACAAGGTAAAACTAGCTTCTTCATGTTCATAGTTGTATTCCTTAGTGTAGATGGATACTAAATCAAGAAATTCCATTATTTAGAAATAATGAACTTCTTATATTTAGATATGCCTATAATTAAGTGCCAAGAAATTATGGGTAAATAATATCCCTGCGCTTATTTAATACAGAAAATAAAATAGAACTTATTGTTTTTTACTTACATCACAGTTACATGATTTTTATTTTTATAACTTATTTATCGCACTCGATAATTCTAAGGTTAGAGAACTTTTCTTGAAAACTATTATCATTTAGTTTGTTTGTAATTAATACGTCAATATCATCAAATGTACAAACCTGGCTAAATGCATATTTTCCTAATTTACTATTATCCGCGAGCAAAACTTTATTTTCGGAAACCTGTAACATAATATTTTTTAATTTTGAGTTTATTTCACTGCCATCGCGAATACCATTTTCGATATTGAACCCTTGGCATGAAAGAAATAAGGTTTTTATCTGAAAGCTACGGATAATACTTTCTGCAATTGGGCCATGAAAATCATCATGGCGTTCTGAATATTCCCCGCCAATACCAATAACACGTACTCGGTCACGGCAGGCCAAGGCTTGGATAATCTTGACCGAGTTTGTCACTACCGTAATGTCGATATCAGGTATTTGCCGTGCTAAAAACCAGCAAGTACTGCTGTTATCTAACATAATACAGTCACCAGGCTGAATTAATTTTAGTGCGGCCTTTGAAATCTTCATCTTGGCATCAGGGTGCTCTTCGGTTCTTTTGCGAAAAGACTCTGCGCCATCAACCATTTGACTGAGTTTGACCGAAGAAGGCATAACATTCACCATCGACATTTCTTCTTGGTCGATGGCTACCGCGCCCCCAAAGCTACGGATGATCTTATTTTCCCGCTCAAGGGTAGTTAAATCACGACGGATAGTTTCTTGAGAAACGAGACATAATTGAGCTAAATCACGCACTAGCGCCGAGCCATTCTGCGAAACATGAGAACAAATTAATTTATGGCGTTCGGCTTGTAACATATTTAACTCCTATTCTTTCCACGATATTTATTCTGCCCGTGTTGCTTTTTTTTTGTCGTGATTGGATTCAAGTAATCTGTTTTTGAAAAAAACAAAGCCTGCTAAAGTGATTTTGATCTTAATTTTAAGAGTGCTAATGTGGCTTGTTACATAATAATTAGATTTGAATCACTATATTTGCGGTGTTTTTTTGCTTTTCTCTTAATAAACAAAAAATATTGGGCTAACTCGGTCATTTAACCACATCTGTATTATGACTTTATTTGACTGAATATGCCCGAATAAGACCGACTTAGGCGATTTTGTTACGAATTTGTAAAGTGAGGTGCTTTTTAAATGGCCTAAATCTGTTTACCTTAATAGCCAGATAAAGGTTATCAACACACAAAAAACATCACCATAATAAATTTTTGTTGTTGATATTAAAGCATATTTAAGCAAGCTAGGGAGTTGTTATGTTAGAACAATTGAAACAACAGGTTTTTGAAGCGAACCTTGCCTTACCCAAACATAACCTAGTGACATTTACTTGGGGAAATGTGAGTGGTATTGACCGCGAAGCTGAGCTAATGGTGATAAAACCTTCTGGCGTTGACTATGAAACCATGAAAGCAGAAGACATGGTGGTGGTATCGTTAGAAAGTGGAGAAGTAGTCGAAGGGAAATATCGACCGTCTTCAGATACCGACACGCATTTGGCATTGTACAAAGCATTCCCTGAAATTGGCGGTATTGTTCATACTCACTCCCGTCACGCCACGATATGGGCTCAAGCAGGGCAGCCATTGAGCGCCTTAGGGACAACCCATGCCGATTACTTCTACGGTGAAATTCCTTGTACCCGTAAAATGACAGAAAGTGAGATTGAAGGGGATTATGAAAGAGAAACGGGCCATGTGATCATTGAAACCTTTAAGGAAAAAGGCCTGTCAGCAAAAGATATTCCTGCCGTATTAGTGAATAGCCATGGCCCATTTGCTTGGGGGACAAGCCCCGATAACGCAGTGCATAACGCCGTAGTGTTAGAAGAAATTGCCTATATGAATTTATTTACCCGTCAATTAAGTTCACAAGTAGGTTCAATGCAACAAGTATTATTAGATAAACACTATTTACGTAAGCACGGTAAAAATGCATATTACGGGCAAAAATAAAGTAGCTAAAAAATTAATTAAATAGAATTGGCGAACGAGAGTAATTATTGATTCTATGATCAATAACGGATTTTTTTTTCGTCAATAAAATAGCCACAATGAATATTCTATGTGGCTATTTTACTGTTATTTTAAATAAAGCAATTTCTCAGGTTTATTTGATTAAACCTGTGGTTGTTTATAAGATAATTAAATTTATTTAAACTAAGTATATCTCTCTAAGCTGCTTAATATCATTATCTGTGAATTTAAGTTCATCTTTAATATACCTTTCAACAGAGCCAGATATTTCCTCCATTGTATTAAAGACTTCTAAAATAAATGATTCTTGAGTATCAATTAGTGAGAGTAAATAATCCAGTACATTTTGGTCTTGGGTTATTTTTCGATATCCCGCCATTTTAATTTCGTTACGTTCAAGCCGGTTAAAATGGGTGATCATATAATCCTGTACAATGGTTTCTTTTGGCACTCCTAACATGGAAAGTACCAGCAATGCACCATAACCAGTTCGGTCTTTTCCTCCACGGCAATGCTGAATACTTGGGGCATTTTGTTTATTTAATAAAACCTCTATCATTTGCTTAAAGGCAGCTTTTGACTTATCACTCACCACAAATTGGCGATATTGTTCCAATATTTGTAACCCATCGCCGTTAATCATTTCTTTCGGAATGTGTTGGATAACACTTTCGATTAGTGCTTTGTCTTCATTATCTGGTGATGCGGCAAATTGTGCTGCTAATTCAGCAGTTTGAGCCGTTGCATCAAGGTGATAAGTTTCCTTTTCACCAACATAGCAATTAGGCGATTTATTAATTTCATTTTGAGTACGATAATCGATAATGCTGTTAATCCCTAGGTGGGAAATATAGTTGACCGCTTGTTGATTCAAATTAAACAAATGGTTGGAACGGTATAACATTCCCCATTTCACCTGTTTTCCGTCTGTTGTGGTATAACCCCCAAAATCACGGAAGTTATTTAATCCCTCAATAGGCAATGTTCTTTCAGCGAATAATCTACGTCCGTTGGCATTTTGTAAAATAAAATAGATACGTTGTTTAGCATTTAATGGGTCTTGAACTGTAATGGTATTCTCTAATTTATCTGTAATGAAATTCTCAGGATAAACTTGAGTATCAGGTCTATCCGTCCAATATAATGCTAGAGGAGAGGATGGAATTTCACTAAACTTTATTTCGAGTGTTGATTCACTCACTCTGTTGACTTCGATTTCCATATATTTCCCTTTATCATCCTAAAATTCCGAACACAGAACAAATAACACCTAAAACCATAATGGCGACAATGAGTGCAACGGTATGTTTCCCTTGAAATTTACGAACAAGGAAGAAAATACCGAGGGCAAAGAGAAGAGTGAGTAAGTTAGGTATTACCTTGTCAAACATCTCTTGTACTTTGATAGATTGCTCACCGACGGCAATGGTTAGCGGAGTGGAAAGCTTGACGGTCGTCGCTATCAAGGAACCTAGGACCATGACCCCGACAACGTTCGCTATATTAGTAATTCGCTGAATAATATTTGATTTTTTCGATTGCTCGATTAAATCAACGCCTTTGTTATAGCCATAATGAATAAAGAAATATTTGGTGCCGATATTGACGATATTAAACAGAATAAACATTAAGATAGGGCCAATAATATTACCTTGCAGTGCAAATGCGGCTCCGATGCTGCCGCAAATAGGCAACCACGTAAATTTTAATAAGCTATCACCTAGGCCTGCAAATGGCCCCATTAAACCGGCTTTTACAGAAACGACAGCTTCTTTTTCTTCTTCTGTTGTTTTTTCTTCTAATGCAGCGGTGACACCGAGAATTAATGCGCCAGCGTTAATTTGCGTGTTAAAAAACTCGAAATGGCGTTGCATGGCTTTAATACGTGTTTCTTGATCCGCTTTTTCATACAGTTTATCGAGAACGGGCACCATACAATGCGCAAAACCAATAGTTTGCAGTTTTTCGTAGTTGTATGAGAATGACATGGTTTGAATTCGCCAAAACATACCATTAAGCTCTTTTTTCGTGAGTTTTTTATTTTCAGAGGTGGTTACTTCACTCATAGGTCATACTCCTCTTCTTCATTTTTATGGGAGGTTGGTGCTGTTTTTTCTTCTGGTGTTTGGCGCAAACTGCTGGCAAATGCCATGTCATAAAGCACTGCAAATGCCAGAGCGATAAAAGTAATTGGGATAATTGGCAGTTTTAAATAGGTTGTGAGCATAAAACCGAGCAGAAAGAAAAACCACATTCTGCCTTTAAGCAACATGAGTAGCAGAATACAGATACCGACAGCAGGGATCAGTTTAGATGCGACCCCCATACCGGTAAGAATACTTTCAGGTACGGCATTTAATATGCTATTGACTAAGTCACTACCAAAATAAACGGCAATAAAGCAGGGAATGGCGCGAATAAAAAACCACAGTGGCGTCGAAAAATAATGGACTTTTGTTAGGCCACTGTAGTTTCCATCAAGAATGGATTTACTGGCCCAGACATTTAAGAAACTGGCAAAAGAACGCCAGATAATCAGTAATTGTTGACATAGAATAGAGACTGGCACGGCAAGGGCGATACCCGCTGCAATTCCGCCATTGGAAGCAATACCGAGTGCAACTCCAATAATTGAACCAGCGATAATATCGGGTGCAGAATAAGCGCCGACGTTACCAATTCCCATCCACATCAATTCTAATGTGGCGCTAATGGCTAACCCTTGAACCATATCGCCCATGATAATACCGGCCACAGTACCGGTGAGCAGTGGGCGTCTTAGCATTTGCGGACCGACATCATCCAATGAGCAAATGCCTGCCCAAATTGCAATTAAAATGGCCTCTACTAACATAATAGGCTCCTCACTTATTAAGTGAAAATAAGCATGACTAAATGAATTAATTGAGTAATGTTTTCAATTCAACAATGGGATCTTTAGGAACCATTTGAATTTCAACGGCAACGTTATTGTTGATAAGTGACCTAAAGGCTTGTTCTTCTTCTGGTGTGACGGCAACTGCACGGGATAAATTACGACGGCCTTCTTGCATACGCATCCCGCCGACATTCAGTTTTTCCAGTTTTAAGCCACTTTCGACAAGCCTGTTCACATCAATACTGTTAGTAAACAGCAGCATAGTGCGGCGTTTAATTTCCGCTTTTTTTAAGACTTCAATGAATTTATCGACGCCAAAAACGACTACTTTTAGATCTGGTGGAGCAGCCATAGTAAGAACTGATTGTTGAACGGTGTCATTGGCAACTTTGTCATTGACGATAATCACCTGTTCAATATCAAAATTTTTAACCCAAGTGGTTATAACTTGGCCATGGATAAGTCTGTCATCAATTCGAGCAACATTAATTGGCATGGGATTCTCCTAAAGTTCGCTATCATTTTGTGCTAATGGTTTAAGTTGTTCACCGACATTAAGGCAACTGTCAGGGAATACATCATTAATGACTTGATGAAGTTCATGTAAAGGGAGGTCTCGGCTGCTGAGTATTTCGAGAAAAGTAGGAACATTGATTCCGCAGTACAGCACAACATCATTTTGGGTAATAACGAGCTCGCTGGCTAAATTGCAAGGAGAACCGCCTAATAAATCCACTAAAATTAAAACGCCATCGCCTTTATTAACATTTTGATATGTTTCAAATAAATGTTTTTTTACCTCATTAATATTGCTTTCTCTTTGAATGGAAATCACGCTGATATCTTCTTGAGAGCCGATTAGCATTTCAGCACATTCCAATAACCCTTGTGCAAAAGGCCCATGGCTAGCCAGTATGATAGGTATTTGAGAGCTCATTTTTTCCCCTTATATTTATTTTTTTATTTTAGTAATAAAATTACTTTTATATATTTATTTTAAAGTAACAATATCACAAAAAAGGGGAATGAAAAGGGGGAGTTCCTAGAAAGGGTCATTTTTGTGAGCAAGATCGAAGTGGCTACTTAGAGCCACATAGAAGATATTAAGGAGGAGAAAGCCGATTAGTTATTGCTATTTAAGCGAGAAAAGCGCTCCGCACGAGTGCTAATTTGTTTTTGAATTCTTTCATCATATTGTTTAATAAATAGATTAGTAATCAGCATATTAATTACAGTCAGTTGCGAAATTTTTGAGCGAATAGGGATAAGCCTTGAAACGTGCTCCGTGGAGATCGTGTGCAAGACTGTTTCTGCTAGCGATGACACCGAGCTTTGCCCCATTTTCGTGATAGCAATGGTCGGAACTTTCAATTCTCTGGCAAGAGTGAGTAGTTTGATACATTCGTGGTTTTCACCAGAATGAGAGATGACAATGACAAGATCGTTCTGATCTAATGTATTCACGATACTAAATTGAATGCTGTAATCAAGGTGACAATTAACATCTTTTTTTATTTTAATTAGTTGATATTCAAATTCTTTTGCAACTAATCCACTACTGCCTGCACCATAAATGACAATTTTTTTACTCTTACTAATTAATTCATTTGCTAGCTTAAAGGCATTTAAATTGACCAAAGCGCAAGTTTCTTCTATGGATGATTTTTCAATCAATCCTACTTTGTGATTAACGGTTTCCATTGAATCATTAATATCAATATCTTCTTGTAGTAGAGTGCCGTAAGACTTGTGATTAATCGATGAAATTAAATCAATTTTTAGATCGCTAAAGCCTTGGTAGCCTAACTTATGGCACAGGCGCAAGATAGTGGTGGTACTGACCTTATTTTCTTGGGCTAGGGATTGAATGCTCATACTTTGCATGTTTTTCTTATTAGCAATAATGTACTCAGCGACTTGTTTTTCTTTGGTGGAAAGGCTGTCTCTGGCCTCTCTAAGTTTTAGGTCTATCATTATTTACCCTGCTAATAAATTAAAATTCGTCATTACGAAATGGATCCTACCATATCTTAAAAATAGGGAAATGGTGACTTTTCTTTATTGTCTTCGTGTCACGATAATGGGGCTTATGGCTTAGGATAGAAAGTAAGGTCGGTAGGAAAAAGTTAATAAATATAAATAGTTAGTTATATCCCTATTGCTTAATAATAACCAAAGCAATAGGGATCAGTTTGTTTTTAAAGTGTGACGCCCATTTTAAAAATTGCTAATTCACGGAAATCATTGATTTCATTTTTTGTGGGTTCACCATTAACGGTTTTGACAACCAACTGAATGAAGTCATCTAATAACTGATCCATGGATTTTCCTGTTAATAAGGCACCTGCATTAAAATCAATCCAATGGGGTTTTTTGGCGGCTAATTCATTATTGGTCGCAATTTTCATGGTGGGGACAAATCCACCATATGGCGTGCCGCGCCCTGTTGTAAATAATACCATATGGCAGCCAGCTGCTCCTAAGGCACTGGTGGCAATGGCATCATTACCCGGTGCACTTAACAAGTTGAACCCTGGGGTTGTCAGGCGCTCCCCGTATTTTAAAACATCCATTACTTGGCTAGTGCCAGCTTTTTGTGTGCAGCCGAGAGATTTTTCTTCGAGTGTCGAAATGCCTCCGGCTTTATTACCTGGAGATGGGTTTTCATAAATTGGCTGGTCATGGGCAATAAAATACTGTTTGAAGTCATTGATCATATTGACTGTTTTCTCAAACGTCAGTTCATCATGGCAGTGGTTCATTAGAATTTGTTCAGCACCAAACATTTCAGGCACTTCGGTTAACACCGTGGTGCCGTTATGGCTGACTAAAAAATCAGAAAAACAGCCTAACAATGGGTTAGCCGTGATCCCTGAAAGGCCATCAGATCCACCACATTCAAGACCAAATTTCACTTCGCTCAGTTTGCCTGCCTCACGTTTATCTTGCTGTACTAATTGATAAAGTGCATTAAGGTGCTCTACACCGGCTTCAATTTCATCATCTAATTGTTGGCATACCATAAATTTCACGCGTTCATCATCATAGTCACCTAATGTTTCTTTAAAGGCGGCGACTTGATTATTTTCACAGCCTAAACCGATGACTAAAACGCCACCTGCATTAGGGTGCTTAACCATATCTTGTAAAATAGTACGGGTTGTTAAATGGTCATCACCGAGCTGGGAACACCCTAAAGTATGGTTATAAAGATAAACACCATCAATATCAGAAGCGCCATTATGTTGTTTATTAAAGCGTTCGATCATTTTTCTCGCCAGCGCATTAACACAGCCAACCGTTGGGATCACCCAAATTTCATTACGGATAGCGACATCACCATTTGCTCGGCGATAGATTTGCACTTCTGGATCCGGCCGTGTAACGGCAATTGTGTTGTGTTCAGGGTGGTATTCATAATCATTTAAGGCACTTAAATTGGTGGCGGTATTATGAGTATGAACATGCTCTCCAGCCGTTATGGTCGCCGTTGCATGGCCGATAGGAGCGCCATATTTAACAATATTATTGCCAGCCTCAATCAAGGTGAGGGCAATTTTATGCCCTCGATCAACATCTTGTTTTAATGTTACTGATTGCTCTGCAACACTAATGGTTTCCCCTGCTTGTCGGTTAACTAAAGTAATGGCGACATTGTCATTGGGATGTATTTTAATTATATCTTTTATCATATTGCGTTCCCTGAACTGGAAATCGGATTAAGCATGATCAGCCATAAAAAGTATGAATGATCTTTTGTTGTCTAAATTTCATTCATTATACGATCTGGTCTACAACTTTAAAAGATGTTATACCAATTTATTATGATTTATTTATTAGTGAAGTTCTATTTCACCCATCGTCGAAAAATTTCGTTATACTGTGGACATTGATGGCCAGCGAGTCGGGTGGTTATGTGAAAGGAGAAAATAATGAGCTCACAAGAGAGTGAACCGCGCCTATACCAACAAGTTGCGGCTCTGGTCAAAGAACGTATCGAAAATGACGAATACCCAGTTGGCACTAAATTACCTGCGGAACGGTTACTTGCTGACGAAATGAAGGTGAGCCGTACTGTGATCCGTGAAGCCATCATTATGTTAGAAGTAGAAGGCTATGTGGATGTACGCAAAGGATCTGGCATACATGTTATTAGTAACCGGTCTAATAACTCAGTCAATACAGAAACGGGATTAGAGTTTAGCCGCTGTGGGCCGTTTGAGCTCTTGCAAGCAAGGCAACTGATTGAAAGCCATATCGCCGAGTTTGCCGCGACCCAAGCCACCAAAGAAGATATTTTAAAACTAGTTGATATTCAAAAGCATGCTCGCAAAGAGGATCGTTTTCGTGATTCAACATGGGATCTTGCTTTTCACATGCAAATTGCCGCGTCGACCCATAACAGTGCGATGGTGGTGATCGTTGAGCAAATGTGGAGCCAACGCTTACGTAACCCTTACTGGCTCAAGCTTCATGAGCATATTGATAACCGTTCGATTGAGAGCTGGTGCGATGAACATGACCAAATTTTGCAGGCGTTAGCGCGTCGAGACCCTAAAGGGGCGCGGCAAGCTATGTGGCAACATTTGGAAAATACCAAAAAAATGTTATTCAACGCGACCAGTGATGACTTCGAGTTCACCATGGACCGCTACTTTTTCGCAGATAGCCCAACCATGGATGATAACAGCTAGTTATTCCTCATCATCTTCCGATATTTGCTTCAGCGCGGGGAGGTTAACTAAAATAATTTTCCCGTATTTTGCATCAATCCAGCCTAGTTTTTCCCATGCGACTAAACGCTTATTGATGGTTTGCCGTGTGGTATTAATGATGGTCGCTAAGTCATCTTGTGTGAGATATAAGCTTAGTTGAATTCCTTTTTCATGAGGTTCGCCATAGCCTTCTGCTAAGCTCAATAAGCGTTTGGCGAGTCGGGCTGAAACAGATAATAAGGCACTGTCATTGATAATGGTAAAGGCATTACGAATCACTTTGCAGAGTAAAATATTCAGAAATTGGTAAAAAACGGGGTGTTTTTCCAAGATCATGGTTAAGTCTTTCGGTGATATTGTCAGTAAAATGGTTGGGCTAATCGCTTTGGCATCATGGGTGCGCGCTGATTTATCTAGCATGGCAATTTCGCCAAACCAATTGCCTGGTGAAAGATAGCGAAATACACATTCACGACCATCTGAGGAAATTGAACTTACTTTTACTGAACCTTGAATCACCGCATATAGACCACGAGCAGGGTCACCCTGATAGTGAACCATTTCACCATCTGGATAGAAACGTAATGTGGCGCATGTCATTAAGATGGAAATCAAATAATCAGGTAAGTTACTAAACCAACTATTTGTTTTTAATATTTCAAGAATATTTTCATGCGTTAGAACTAATTGGCTGTTTTGTACCGCAATGTTCATCTGAATGCTCCCTGCATGATTGGCTAACTTTATCATGACATTTGGTAGGGTTATGTTCAATCATGAACCGCCGTAATATTCGAGTAAACCTCATAAATAAGAAATAAGGTAATAGAAAACCCGAGCCATTAATGTGGCTCGGGAGGGATTTAAAAGATAATTAATTAATCTTCAAATCGTTTTTCAATACCTAATCTTTTTAATGTCAGAATCAACAGACCACCGATAAAGGTGACCAATGCGATAAAATAGAGTCCTGCACGGGCAGATTCAAAGGTAGTTTCAGCCCAAACTCGTAAGTTTGGTGCCACAAAACCACCTAAGTTACCCACTGAGTTAATCAAAGCAATACCCGATGCAGCTGCGGTGCCGCCTAAGTATGCAGATGGGAAGCTCCAATACAGAGGCTGCATCGCCAAGTGACCAGCCGCTGCCACACACAGGGCAATAATCGCAATGACGGGAATGCTATCGAATAAACCAGAAACCGCAATTCCCGCAGCACCTAACATAAAGGTGATGGCAGCGACTTTACGACGTTCTTTTAGACGTTCTGAAATACGAGGTACATAATAAACCGCAATTGCCGCACACAGTGGTGGAATGGCGGTAACAAAGCCTACAAGTATGCCGACTTTACTGCCCAACAACGTACCGATTTGGGTTGGTAAGAAGAAATAAATCCCATAGCCACATATTTGAACGGTAAACCAAATCAGACACAGGTAGAGAACGCGCATATCTAATAATGCTCTCAAGGCGCCTTTCGGGCTATGGCCTGCTTTGGCATCTTCTTCCAAGGCTAATTTAGCGGAAAGTGCACTTTTTTCCTCAGCTGTCAGCCATTTGGCTTTTTCAGGGCGGTCATCAAGGTAAAAGAACACCCAAATCCCGACAATAGATGCTAATAAGCCTTCTACGACAAACATTAACTGCCAGCCGTATAAACCGAAGGCAAATGAAGTTCCTTCCAACGACAATAATGAGCCAGATAATGGGCCGCCAATGATAAACGCCAGTGGTGCCCCAAATAAGAAGTAGCCTGTCACCCGTGCTCGGATATTTTGTGGGAACCAGAAGGTTAAATACAGAATAACCCCCGGAAAGAAGCCAGCTTCACTGACACCAAGTAAGAAACGCAGCACAATAAAGGTGGTTTCATCATGAGCAAACATCATGGCGGCAGAGACTAGCCCCCATGTGACCATAATGCGTGATAACCATACCCGAGCGCCAATGCGGTACAACAGAATATTACTTGGCACTTCAAATAGTGCGTAGCCGATAAAAAAGATCCCTGCGCCAAATGCGTATGCAGCGTCACTTAACCCAGTTGTTAATTGAAACTCTTGTTTTGCAAAACCAATATTTGAACGGTCTAAATAAGCCAATATGAACATTAATACCACCATAGGTATTATTTTTCGTATTGCTTTGCTGGTAGCCGATGATAAATGATCCGTATTGGTGGACATGGTTCACCCCAGTTTTTTGTAAGATAGTAATGTTATCTATTCATTTTTATTATGTGTTTAGCCCGCCGCTGAATAACCAGCAGAGTAGAGTATAGAGCTAATGTACTCGTCATACTTCAAGTTGCAGTGTTGTTGATTGCACCATGAATTATTCAGAGTATAAATAAGTAATTTAAAATGAATAATTCTTGTTATTAATTTCCCTTTTTCATGTTGTTAGAAATGAAATATTGAAAAAGGGAATGATCATTATTTCACGTTAAATTTGGCTAATGCTTCAGGTTTTAACGTCGTACCTGCCCCAGGCGCGGTTGGTGTGGTATAAACACCATCAATGACTTCGACTGGGTCAACAAAGCAATCCAGTGTCCAGGGAATAAATTCCAGTAAAGAACAAGCGGGATGTGCCATTACCAGATGCAATTGTGCCTGCATCATATCGCCATGGTGTGGTGTCACGGGTAAATTAAAGGCCATACCTAAGTCAGCAATTTCCCATACCGCCGTTAAACCGCCACAGCGTGTTGCATCAGGTTGTAAGTAATCAACGGCACCCGCCAAGACAAATTCCTTGAATGAATCATTGTGATAAAGTAATTCACCTAATGCGATAGGTGTATCCATATAAGCGGCAAGCTGTTTATGGCTGGCGACATCATCATGCCATAATGGTTCTTCAAACCACTTAATATTGAAATCATTTAAACGGTGGCCATATTGCTTGGCAATACTGATATCCCATTTACCGTTTGCATCGACCATTAGGTCGATATCGTCGCCAATTGCGTTACGAACAGCTTCAATACGTTGTAGATCTTCGCGTGGATCTGGTTTACCAATTTTCATTTTTATTGCTTTGAAGCCTTCTTCGAAGATCATTTTTTTACAATCATCGACTAAGTCTTCTTGGCTACGCACTAACCAACCGCAGTCGGTGTTATAGGCGTTAACTTTATTGTGTTTTGAACCGCCAAACAGTTGCCATAGCGGCTGATCCGCGGCTTTAGCTTTAAGGTCCCAAAGGGCGATATCGATGGCAGAAATCGCCATTTGCATCAAACCACCACGACCTACCCAGATATTGGTTGAGCTGCGAGTGAGTTTTCGATGTAAATAGCGCACTTCTGTTGGGTCTTCGCCGAGTAACATTGGGCCGAAAACATCTTCAATAATAGTGGTGATTAAACGGTCAGTGGTGATGTCGGCATGTGTCCCTGTGTGGCCATAACCGACTAATCCACATTCTGTTTTGATCATGACACCCGGCATCCCCCAATGGGTAATGCTGTGAGTTGAGTCACCAATTAGGTCATTAGTGACAGGTACGTGCATGATAAAAGTACTAATTTCTTTTATTTTCATTGTTGTTCCCAGGTGTTGTAAGGTGGTTGAATGCCAATCTAACAGTGGGAAGTGGATTAAACTGTCAAATGATTTACAGATTGTGCCTGTATGGCGCTTTTTACTGATAAATATGAGCTAGATCTCTTTATTTTGTATGATAGATTATGGCGTATCTTTAAAATTGGTATAACAGCTTAATAGGTGAAAATAGTGGGAAGCAGGGAACAATAAAAATTTTTATCAGGGTATGGGGTTCAATCTAGAGTGGGTTTAGAATAATGGTGGAAACCCAGCTTTATAGTGGATAAAACATGTCTAAACGATTTCTTTTATTGCTTTGTATTTTATTTACGAATTATCTTCCCCAATCTTTGGCTTCTGAGACCGTCAACAACACTGACGATTGGCAGTTGGCAGACATCCCACCAAAGCTAGTGCAAACAAAACAGCCTGAAATTATTTTTGCGATGATTGCTGGAGAAATGCGAGCCGTCGCAGAACTCAATGCAGAACACGGTTTTTATGCCTATTCTCCTTCGGGGGATTATTGTGCAATGCAGTTTGGCAATGGGTATGCCTTTGTAAAAACAGTATCGTTTTCTAACCAAAAACCGCGTTATGTACCTGAAGTGGATAGGCTAAATGATTTACAAAATCCCATTTATGATTATTTGGTCACGCACCAAAAAACAGCGGTATATAACTCAACTCAGAGTAATAGTAAGCAAATTGCCTCTTTATGGGAAAACCTGCGCTACCCTGTGTTAGCGCGGATGATTAAAACGGATAAAGCAGGAGAAAAGACTGCTTGGCTAACCATTCGCCTAGGGGATAGGCTGGGCTATGTGCGTTTAGATGATGTAGCATTAGATAAAGGCATTCCAATTTTAACTTATCACCATATTCTCAAAGACAGTGAAAATAAGCATTTTCGTGACACGTCAACGACGACATCCGTGGAAGCATTTCGTGAACAAATGAATTATTTAAAACAGGCGGGTTACCAAACGCTTTCGCTTGCCGATGTGGAAGATTATCTGAATAAATCTGCTAACTTACCAGGTAAAGCAGTCGTGCTGACATTTGATGATGGTTTAAAATCAGTTTATCGCTATGCATTACCGATTTTAAGGCATAACCGCCAGCAGGCGACGCTATTTATTATTTCTTCGCGGATTAAAACACAGCCACAAAAATGGTCAGCGCATGACTTACAATTTATGAATAAACAAGAGATAAAAGATAGCCGAGACGTTTTTAATATCCAATCTCATACTCACTTTTTACATCGTTTAGATAACCATAATTCACCCATTTTATTTAGCCGGAAAGAACATACGATCATGTTGGATTTCAAACGGTCGATGAGAATTCTAAGCCGTTTCGAACCTGAGCAGCGTTACCTTGCATATCCATTTGGTGGTTATAACCAATCAGCGATGGATGCGGCTAAAGATGCGGGGCTACATCTTGCCGTCACGACCATTCAAGGAAAAGTTAAATTGGGGGATAACCCTTTTGCGCTCAAACGTTTGTATGCTTTTCGGACTGACCCATTAGAGAAATTTGCTCAGATGGTAGGTAATAGTGAAAAAAGCGTCATAAATCAAAATATTATTATCGACAGATAATCAATATAGCGAAGTAAGCACTGGGTTGTTTGGCTCAGTGCTCATCCGCTTGCTTGCCCGTTCCCATCTCTTTTAAAAATTGTTGTTGGTAAACAAACAATTCTTTTGCGCTAATACAATGATAATCCATCGAAAACTGTTCGGCGGTTTGCTCAATGATCTTAGCAAGTGCAGGGTAATGGCGGTGGTTCCAATTCGGAAATAAATGGTGTGTAAGATGTAAGTTTAATCCACCTAACCAATAAGTTAACCAACGAGGTGTAGTTTGCCAATCATAAGTGGTTGAAAAAGTATGAGTATAAAAACCATGCGGCATATTGCTTTCTTTGGGGGGCGTATAAAAAGTTGCTTTCGCCCAATGGGTGCCAAGTATTAATACAACAAATACGAGGGAGGCAAGCATTTGGCTAAATAAGTAAGTGAGTAGCAAGGTACCTAAACTGATATCAGTGATAACAAACGCAGGTATGACTATTGCAACAATCAAATGTAGTAACTTAGCCAATAAAAATGCCCCAATACCACGACGGCCTTGATGGCGCATATGCGGGGCGACGCGCGTCAAATGAAATCTATCCATCCAATCAAAGAACCAAATCAATGCAGGGAAAGTCATTGCGGCAATTAATGGCCAATACAGATGCTGAGCTCGCATAAACGGGTACCAGCGCTGATAAGGCGTTTGACGTAAGACGAAATTTTCTTCGATATCTAAATCATAATGACGAATGTTGGTGTGAGCATGGTGAAAAATAATATGCCTGACTCGCCAACATTCAGGGTCTAAACCCAACGGAATAGTGACCCAAAAATTGAGCCAATAATTGGCTTTGGCCTGTTTGAAAATCGCATTATGGGAAGCATCATGAACTAAATTAATTGCCAATAATAATGCGAAACAGATAAACAGGGGATAAAAAATAAAAAAAGCCCAAGACGCGTTAACACATAGCGCTATGCCGTAACTGCCTAGGCAGCACAAGATTAAAACCAAGCTTTTTAAATAAAAGCGTAAGTCAGCGAACCGGTGATCTGCACGCTGTTGTAAATAGTGTTTAGCGGCCTTGTTCAACGCTTTTTGGAACGCTTGATCATGGCGGTGTTGGTAGCCTAACGGCCTTAGCGGCTCAGGCGACATCACGCACCTGTATGGGTTTTCGGCCGATACCAAGTAACATTAATAAACTATGCAGCCACAGAGCCGTGGTAAAAATAACCCAAAATGGCGTTGTCCATTGCCAAATAAATAAAATGCAAATTAATAGTAAGCAAGCGATGAAAAACCAGCTCATCAGGCCAATTTTACGGCCATCTGAAATACCTGATAGTGCTACGGTACCTAAGGCTAATAAGATAAATAAAATCACTTGCTGTTGAGTCGTTCCCTGATAACCATAGCCATAAATATAGACATAACCAATAACTAGGCTAAATAGGAGAAGTGTTCCCATTACTAATGCGATTTGGTTCACGCGAAATAAGGGGACGGTTTTTTCCTTGGGTTGACTGCGACGTTTAATGATACGCCAAAAAGGCAAATTACTATCAATAAATGGGTTTTCAGAAGCGGGAGCCCCTTTGATGCCAAAATGGTGTTCCGTTTCAGGTAATTTGGAAAACGTACCAAACAGTTTGTCCCAAAAAATAAAACTGCCGCCAAAATTACGGTTGGAATAGTGCCCTTCTTTCACATGGTGAACTCGGTGGTGCTGTGGTGTTACCATGAATTTTTCCAACCAACCCAAACGCGGGATCAGCGCACTGTGGTTAAAAAATTGAATGGTATAGTGCAATATTGAAACGGTGATAAACACTTCTAAAGGGATCCCCATTAATGCCAGCAACATAAAGAATGGGATTGATGTGAGTGATGAATACCACGAATTACGCACGCCTAATGATAGGTTATAGTGCTCCCCTTGGTGATGTACCACATGAACGGCCCATAAAACACGGTAAGTATGGTGTAAACGGTGTAGCCAGTAAAAGCCAAAGTCCCAAGCAAAAATCGTAAACACCCACACCAGTGCGGTTGGCCAGTTTTCAACGAGATTGAATGAGTAGTGGGTCACGACAAAGCCGTAACAAAAAATCTCTAACCCTCTAAACAGCCACAGCATAATATGGCCAGAGTTCAGGTTGAACACCAATTCTTGCCAGCTAACGGTTCCTTTTTGTGTTTTGGCTATCACCAAACCTTCTGCGACCACAACCGCTAACATGAAAACAATCGGAAAGGTTAATTCATTCATTAGTGTTTCTCTTTAAGACAAACTTCGCAGTGTGAACAATCACTAATGCCCCACAAGCGGTGAGTGCGCCAGTGACCACATCAATAAATAAATGGCGTTTTAACACCAATACAGAAGCACAAATAGCAAGGGCCCAAATTACGGCTAGAACCGTGCGAAATTTTTGTTGTGTTGACCATAATGCATTCAGTACGACGAGAGTCAATGAGACATGTAGAGAAGGTAGTAAATTTTGTGGGCTATCAATATTCATTAAAGCAGATAAAGCCAGTCCGGATAAGGTTGATAAGTCGTAATCGTGGTATAGCATAGTCGTGGGGTAGCACAAATAAACAGCTCCAGAAACCAGCGCACAGAGTTGCATGGCATACATAAGTGGGCGCGCTTTTCTTAGGGGACAGAGAAAATACCCAAGTGGGATAAACAGAAAAAAGGAGAGGTAAAGCCAGATGGCATCGGGGGAAAATGGGACGGCATTATCTAGTTCACTAGGGAGTAAAATATGAGCTTGCCCAGTCACTTGCCCGGTATATTGGTAAACAATACCTACGGTTCCCCAGCCGAGTAGGCAATAAATAAAGCGAGTGAATAATTCCCTGTTGTTCATTTTACTTCCTTACGGGTTATACGTCGCTTTTTAACCGAGAGTGCTTGCGTAATAGCGGCTGATGATAATTGCCAATCTAATTGCGTAATATCAACGTGTTGGCTTGCAAAGTAACTTGCTAGCTGTTGCTGGCAATGGGATAACTCCATGGGAGAGCATTCAGCCTGTAAATGTAATGAGTTGCCTTGCTGTGTTAAGCGGAAATCAGCAGTAACAGGTAAGTGATTCACAATAACCCGCGCACAGGGATCTGCAAAAATCGTCACCATTTTGCCGTTATAGCCTGGAAGTTGCAGTAAATCATCACAACGACCCTCAATGCGTTCTATCGCCATTTCAGGGGAGCCACATGGGCAGGTGTTTTTTTTCACCACTAACACATCATCCAGTTGATAACGAACGATAGGCTGTGTTTTACGGGTAAAATCCGTAATAATCGGCGAAAAACGGTTATTATCAAGCCAATTAGGCTCAATATGCACAAACGCTTCATTTAAGTGTAAAGTACCATGAGAACAAGTACAGCCTAAAAAACCTTCCGTTGCTTGGTAGACCTCTCCAACATTGGGGAAGCAATCCTGTAATTTTTGTTTATCATGGGGTTCTAATACTTCAGCCACGGAAATGACTTTCTGCACATTTAGTTGAAGTTTCTGTTGGTTAATGGCGTCAGCTATCGCGCATAGCACTTGGGCTGGCGCAACAATAATTGATGGTTGATATTGTTCAAGTGCAGCGAGTTGCAGGTCAAAATCTGCAAAAAGGTCATAAAAACGCAGTGAAATCCAACGGTTATTGACACTTTCATACAGGTTATTATTAGCACGTAAAAATAGAGCAACACGTTCACCACTAAACAGACTTTTAGGTAGCATTTTAGCTAACATGCTGCCAGACCAAACATTTTGTTCTTCTGGGCTAACAACGAAAAGGCCTCGACGGCCTGAGGTTCCAGAGGACAACCCGACACTGTAGCGCCCTACTTTAGGGGCAAAATCCCGAGATTGCTCACTTTTTTGTGCACATTCTAGAAGTTTTTGGCTAGAAAGCCCGGCGGTATTCATCTCATCAAAATTATCCATCATGACTTGTTTATTCATAATGGGAAAATTAGATAATGGCTGATTGATATATCGCTGAAAGTAAGGGCTTTTCGATAGCACTTTGCGCTTAAAATGTGCCAAACGTTTTTGTTGATAAGCTTCTAGCTCGTCACGGTTGCGAAACGTCAAATGACGAGCGTGCCAGTAATGCCAAAGCATCGAGAGGATCACAATAAATCCCCTTCGTGGCACAGTTGGATAACCACATTGCGTTTATCAATTTCATGTAATTTATTGAGTGTTTCGTAATAAGCCTGCTTATCATCCATGATGATATTGGCAATGGCCATAGGGCCGCGCAATTCACGGTAATTAGTGGGAGACCATGCTGCGTCACCTGCGAGCAATATCCAGCCTGAGTCAGTTAGTACACACAAACCAATATGCCCTGCAGCATGCCCAGGAAGCGGCACAATGAATAACGTCTTCTGTTGATTTACCGCATAGCCTTCGCCCAAAACTTGTAATTCATTCGGTAACGCCACCTTTGGGAAACCTTCATAAAATACAGTACGTTGTTCAAAGTCTTCTGGTAGAAGACCACTGACAAAGGCATTTTTCAATGCAGCAAACCCTGTTAAAGGGCGTGTTTTAGCCCAGCCATCTCCTGAGCAAATAATGGGGATGTCAGGGAAGTCACGTAGCCCAGCGATATGGTCACCATGAAAATGGGACAAAATCACACCATTGATATCATTAGGTTTTAAGCCATGATTAGCCAATTGATTGACAAGGGCGTCTTTGCTTTCGAAATACACTGGGGTAACAGTTCGATATAACCGCATAATGCCATGGCGCGTGTGATCATAAAAATGGGTGGCATAACCCGTATCAAATAGCCAACGCTGGTGTTCATCTTCAATCAGCCATGCTCTTGCTGGGAATTTACAGGATTTAAAACTAGCACCTTTTAAAGCCACACAGCCTGGATGTGTGCAGTAACCCACTTCATATTGATGAATTTTTAGCATGGGTTCTCCTGTTGTTTCAGCCATTTAGCGGTCAAATGAATACCTTGTTGCATACTATATAAAGGATAGTAACCCAGTTCTTGCTGTGCTTTTTGGTTATCTAATGTCATGGTGAAATAGGCTGCGCCAAGGCTATAGCGTGTGAGTAATGGTTCTTTTCCCGTTAAATAGCCAATGGCTTCTAATAGGCTGGCAATAACATACAGTAAAGGGTAAGGAGCTGAACGAATTTCGCAATCTAAGTTTAGCTCACTAAATAACTGATTTAATGTCTGTTTTAGTGCTTGGGGCTGTTGGTTGGTAATATTATAAATGGCGCCATTAGGGAGTATTTCTTTGAAAGTCGCCAACTGCATGCTGTGAACCACATTTCCCACATAGGTGAGGTCAAAATGGTTATTTCCCCCATTAGGTAACACCAATTTTCCCTTACGTGATTTTATTTGGGCGAGCAAACGCGGTAGCAAAACGCGATCATGGGGGCCAAATAAACCTCGAGGGCGCAAAATAGTGTAACGAGTTGTCGGAAACTGCTTAACGCACTGCTCAATCCTAGTTTCGGCTAAATATTTTGTTCTGGCATATTGGTTAGCGAAATGTTTATTAACCGTGGACTCATGAATATTTTGCTGGTGGGTGAAATTAAAATAAATGGCTGGGGTGGAAATATGGATAAAGCGTGAGACTTTGGCTTCCCCCGCAGCGGTAGCCAAAATTTGAGTCGCATGAATATTTGTTGTCTCAAAATCTTGGCGTTTGCCCCAAGGTGAAGAAAGAGCAGCGCAGTGCCAAATGGCATCACAGCCAGTCATCATCTCTTTGGCCTGTTGCAAAGAAAGCTGAGCCAGTTCACAAGGGATAAATTCAGCTCCCATTTTTACTAGCTGTTCTCCTGCTTGCGGGTTTCGCCCACAAGCGACGACTTCAAAACCTCGCCCCAGTAAGTACTCACTTGCATTTCTACCAAGGCCACTCGTAGCACCTGTGACGAGGATCTTCATGGCACTAATACCATGGCGCACAGCGCTAACCCAGCGGCAGTGCCAATTAGCATGGCACTGGGCTTTTCATAGAAACGGCCTGTGATAATTGCTTCGTGTAATGCTGAAGGGATAGAGGCCGCAACTTGGTTCCCACGATGGCAGTAGATATCGACTAATTGCTCTGTTGTTACGCCCACACGTTGGCGCATATGTTCTAAAGAAAGATGGCTTGCTTGGTGTGGGATCACGGTACCAATTTGTTTGAGTTGTATACCTGATTCACTGAAAACCTGCTGCATAAAATCTTCAATCAAAGAAGATGCGAGGCGAAACAGTTTTTTCCCCTGCATATGGAACAGAAAATCATCATCAATCATCCCTGCGCGTGGGTTGCGTCTTGTGCCACCTGCGCGAATCTCACAAAAATCAATGCCTGCGGTATAAGTGGTGTGTGTGTAAGAAATAATTCCACTATTCCCATCCCCTTTTTCCACAACAACACAAGCTGCACCATCACCAAAAATCAACGATGATTCTTTATCTTGCCAATCAATACCACGCGAGGCGATATCCGCAGAAACAATTGCAATGCGTTGATAAGCACTGGTGGCTAATAACCCCGCAGCAACCTGTAGCGCAGTGATAAAGCTTATGCAACTTGAATTAACATCAAAGCAGGCAATCCCTTGATTTAAATTTGATTGTTCAAGGATATGCGCTGCGGAGCAAGGCAAAGCTTGCACGGGAATTGCAGACGCATTAATTAGCATATCAATACTGCTTGGTACGATATGGTTCGCATGCAATGCATTTTGAATCGCCAGGGAAGCTAACACTGCTTGTGAATCGGTATGACTTGCATGGAAGCGATATTCGATACCTGAATGTTTTTCAACAAAACCTTTTGGTTTATTGAGCTTTTCATCAAGCATTGAGGAGTAAATTTTGTTTTCAGGTAGTGCCACACCAGAAGCAATGATTTTTAGTGGGGTGATTGACCTATTACCAGACATATAAGTAGTGCCTATCTCATCATAATATTGACAATAAATATCAAAGTTCAAATATTTAATATATAGGAATTACGGAGAGGAATTACGGAATTATTCTGATTCACTCTCTCTTGAAAATGTTCCATAAACTTCATCAATCAATTCATTGATGGTGTTTTGCCATAATTTAGGCAATGAAGCCTGCCATACCACATCAATCCCCCATTGGGCTTGTTCACAATGTTGAATTGGAATAAAGCGGATATCTTTTGAGCTAATATTTCTTGCACTATAGGGTAAAAGACTTATGCCAACCTCAGCGGCTACAAGGGCAATTAATGTTTGAATATCATTTGCTTCCTGAGAGGGTGTAATTGATAAGCTTTCATATTGTAGGTAGCTCTGAATTTGCTGATGAAGCTTTGAACCACGCTCTGCGCGTAATAACAATAAAGGAAAATGGGTTAGATATTCTTTCATTGATAATAAAGAGACCGATTTTTGTGCTACTGCTAAGGCAAGAACTTCAGATTTTAATGTTTTGCTCTCTAAGTTATCGGTTGCTTTAAAAGCAAATTGACGAGTAAAAGCAATATGCAATTCATGGGCTTGTAGCTGTTTCTCCATTTCGTGAGAAGGCATATCATCCAGTTGGATTGGAATATTTGGTAATTTTTCACGTAGCCGTGCCACAAAGAAAGAGGCTTCTTGAAATGTTGATATACCAAACCCGACGGTTAACTTTATAGGGGGCTGTTCTCGAAGCACTGCGGATTGGTGTAAAAATTCAGTGGTTTGAGTGAGTACTTGTTGTGCATAGGGAAAAAGTATTTTCCCATGAGGAGTCAATATTGCACCATGACGTCCCCGCTCAAATAGTACTATATCCAATTGTTTCTCAAGAAGTTGAATTTGTTTTGTTAAAGCTGGCTGACTAATATATAGGCGTGATGAGGCTTCGCGGTAATTTTTTGTCTCTGCGAGAGTGATAAATGCACGGAGTAGTCGAGTATCCATAGTTGTTAGCCAGTTCCTGATAATAGAAGACGCTATAACATTTCTATTATGAATGCTATAGCGAGCCATTGACTTTAACTATTATTGCTTTTCTTGATGATAAGGGGAATTCTCAGAAGCAAAACGGACATGGCGAATATCCGTTTCGTAACCCAGAGTTTCAGTGATGATTCGGTAGAGCTCAGGGCGTCTTCCGGTTAACCAGCGACGGCCATTCGAGGTAGGCAATAAATCTAATTCAAGATCCGCGATGATGATATCATCATCTATTGCGCAGCTTTCTTTAATTACTCGTCCGTAAGGGTCTATGATCATGGCGTTTCCGGTTCGAATTTCATCATCATCTAAGCCAACGCCATTACTAAATAAATAAAATACACCATTATCATGGGCTCTGGAGGGTAACCAGCGCATTAGCCATCCGCGCCCATGCTCCCCTAGACATGCATCTAATAATGCTTGAGGATTTTGTTTTCTATTTTCCCAGAGACGAAGGTCGAGCGGTTTCATGCCATGGGGGCTACTCGAATGAGTTCCACCTGTTTGATGGGGGGCAAGAATAATATCTGCACCAAGTAGCGCGTTGACGCGTGGATTTTCAATTAAGTTATTATCCCAACAAATTAAAATACCGACTTTTACCCCCCATGGCGTATCAAAAACAGTGTAATTGTCTCCGCTATGAATGGCGGGGTGCTCAAAGGCATGTAATTTACGATGAGCGTGGTATTGGCCATCTGGCATACAAGCGACCCAAGTATTGTAGCATTTGCCATCTAATCCTTTTTCAATCAACCCAACCCCGATAATCATGTTTAATTCAATAGCCCGTTGGCGGATTAATGCTAATGACGGGCTATCATGTAAAGTTTCACTTAAAGCATAAACGGCATCATCTGGTAGCTTCGGCACGTGCCAATAACCAGTAATACACATTTCAGGTAAAACCAGTATTTTTACCTTCTCTTGGGCGGCCTGAGTAATAAACTCATGGATACGTTCTAAATTGTAGGTTTTGTCGCTAGGACGGTGTTGGAACTGGACAGTTGCAACCCGAAGCTGTGATTGTGCTGGCATCATTTTTATCTCCTTAGTTAGGGAAATAAAAACATGTAATTTGAGCTAAAAATAATGAGTTATTTTCTCATTCCATAACGATAGGTTATTGAATGAATCTGTCTGGTCACCAATATTAGCATTTTTATACATAAATTAACGTAAAAAGAGATGTTGAAATATATATAATACGGAAAAATAGCCTAGTTAAGTGTAATCTTCCTAGGTTGTCCATTTTGGTTTAAAGCGTATCAGGTCAATTATTCCTCAATGAAATGCTTTCATTTAGTGAATCAAGCATACAAATGCTCTTTATTCTCGGTATTAAAAGCACAAATTTAACCTAAGCTATATGTGAAACATACAATAATAGTAAGCATTTCCCTTGTTGTTTTGACTGATTTCTTGTGAAAGTGCGAGGTAAAACTCTTGTTTTACTCGTTTTATAGTTCCAGGTAGTGCAATTATTATGTTTTCTTTTTGTTATATTTCATTTTTACCTTGTTGATCTGCAATAGACTTTTGTGTTTTGTTACAATTGGAAACAAGTATAACATATTGTTATTTATACGTTATTTTTGTTGGTGATTGTTGTTTTTTACTCGAAATGTGAGTTATCGATGGCTATCAATATTGTTATTACTCTTAATATGAATAACTTGATTTGTTTATGAGTAGATAGCGACCAATAAAAAAAAATTGCAGTTTTTTATATCCTATAACTCTTATTATGAGTAATTAAAAATACTATTAAATTAAATTAAATTAAATGATAAGAATAAAAAAACCATTGTTAGTTGTTTTTTTGAAGCAAACATTAAAAATGTAAAAAATAAATTAATTTATAAAAATAAGTATATAAAAATACTTAGGAATCAATGAATACCATGTAAAATTAATTATAAATGCCTTCATTCCATTATAAATTAAGGCGTTGTTATATTTTTGGATGTTACCATTGATAGTGGTAATTTGTTATTTTTCTTTAATATCAATTAGTTGTATATTATTTGTTTATTTAAAAAAGAATAATAACTAATATGAATTATGTGTTTTTTATATTATATGATAATGCAAGCTAAAAAAATGAAATATTGATAGGTTTCAGTGGCTTTAATTTATTCTATCGATCGTTACAAACAGTTTTACTTTTATATATTGAAAACTATAATTAACTCAAATTTCGTGTTTTAATTGCTTTGTTCTTTTTTGATTTTTTATATAATCAGTGCAATTTATTATGTGAAATTTTTTGATTTGTAATATAATTTAGCCATTTAATATTTTAGGTTATTTTGGGCTATTGTTGATGATAAATGTAAATCGTATAGTAGGCAGAGAGATTAGAAAAAGAAGAAAGCATTTAGGGCTTTCAGGCATCGAATTAGCTAATCTTGTTGGTGTTAGCCAACAACAGATTTCACGTTATGAAAGGGGTGAGTGCAATATAAATATTGAAAACTTGCACACCCTTGCTAACGCTTTAGATACAGAAATGATTTGCTTTTTTATTGATGATGTTTTTATCAATAAAGGAAGTAATTAATTTTAAAAATTAAGAGTAATCTAATTATAAAAACATTCATATTTAAAGTTAACTAAATATCTAAAAAAATAGAAATGTAGTATTTTTATTTTTTTAGTAAAAATCTAACTTTCTTATTTTTACCTTTACATTCTCAGCAAATAAATATCAACCTAGTAATTTATTGATTATTAGGTGATTGGTACATCTGTCGTCTTTTTATAGGAAAATATAAATGAAATTAACTAAGATTGCATTAGCTACAATTATCGCTTCTTCATTTGGTATTGCACAGGCAGCACCTGTAGATCAAGGTAGTGGTGTCATCAATTTTACTGGTAAAGTTATTAATGCACCTTGCTCAATCCCAGGTGACGGTACAATTAACGTTGACCTCGGCCAAGTTGCAAATAAAGTATTAGAAACTGGTAACAAATATAGCCAAAGCGTTCAATATAATATCCAGTTAGAAAACTGTGATTTAGGTGAAGTTAAAGATGCTAGCGATGTAGTTGTCTTCCCTGCAGTTAGCAAAGTTAAAGTAACTTTCACGGGTACTCCAGATACTACAGCAAAAGAATTACTGGCTAATACAGGTACTTCTAAAGGTGTTGGTGTTCGTTTAATCAACGCAGATGGCGCAACAATGAAAGTTGGTGATACCAGTGTTGAGCTGCCATTAGCGGATGGTCCAAATAAATTAGTATTCAGTGCACGTGTTGAAGCAAATGGTAGCAAAGTTGAAACTGGTAGCATCATTTCTCAAGCAACTTACGCTTTAAACTACCTGTAATTTTTTATTTAAAATAACAGGCATGTATTTGCCTGTTATTTTTCTTTCTTTATTTTTATTTTTCTTACAGGGAACATCATGTCTCTATTTCCTCAGTTTAAAATAAATAAAATATTATTTTCGATTGCTTTGGCATTTTCCTTTTCTGGAATGTCTAATGCAGTGGAATTTAATATGAATATTATTGATGCTAAGGATAGAGATAATATTGACTTAAGTCAGTTTTCTAACCCAGACTTTATTCCTGCAGGTGAATATCTAACGGATATTACATTAAATGGTCGAAAATTATCAGGGCAATATTTAATTAAATTTATTGAAGAGAGTAAAGATACCTCAACACTCTGTGTTACACCAGAGATGGTAAATATTTTTGCATTAAAAAAGAAAGTTAAGGAAGAACTTCTGCAAAATAATAATGGCCAGTGTATTGAGCTATCTAAAAATTTAGATATTAATTATCGCTTTGACAAAGCTAACCAGAATATCTTATTTTCTATTCCTCAAGCTTGGTTAGAATATGATGACCCGTACTGGGTTCCACCTTCCCAATGGGAAAATGGAATTATGGGTGCATTTCTTGATTATAACCTGTTTGCCAACTATTCCGCTCCTAAAAATAATAGTGAAACATTCAGTGGTAGTAGTAACGGTACCGCTGGCGTTAACTTAGGGGCTTGGCGTTTCCGCGCTGATTATCAATATCAATATAATCGCTCCCAAGGTAAAACGAATGAACGGTTTGATTGGACTCAGTTATATGCCTTTCGTGCTTTGCCTCAAATGGGTGCAAAAGTTTTACTTGGTGAGTCTTATTTGAAGACTGACTTATTTGATAGTTTTCGCTTTATAGGGGCATCTATTTTTAGTGATAATCGAATGCTTCCACCGTCACTACGTGGTTACGCGCCTCAAGTGACGGGTATCGCTAAAACGAATGCAATGGTGATTATTTCACAGAATGGGCGTGTGATTAAACAAGTTAAAGTCGCTCCAGGGCCATTTAATATTCAAGATATTACTGAAGCGGTACAAGGCACTTTAGATGTCACCATTGAGGAAGAGGACGGTTCAAAAACCACTTATCAAGTGACGGCGGCATCGCTGCCATTTTTAACTCGTCAGGGCCAACTGCTTTATAAATTCACTATGGGTAAATCTGACCCATTTGGCCGCTCGCAGAAAGTTGACCCTAAGTTTATTGTAGGGGAAGCTTCCTATGGTTTATTTGGTGACACATCCATCTTTGGCGGGTTAATTGCTACGGTAGATAATAACAATTACCAAGCGATAAACTTAGGAATAGGGCAAAACATGAATATGTTTGGCGCTATTTCCTTTGATATTACTCGCACTCATGCAAATGTAGATAATTTTGGCTCTTATTCGGGTAACAGCTACCGTTTAAATTATTCTAAACGTTTTGAATCTACCAATTCGCAGGTCACATTTGCAGGTTATAAGTTTTCTGAAAAAGAATTCTTAACTATGCCTCAATACATTGATGCAGCGAATGGTGTGCTTGATTTTAGACGTGACAAAAACGTGTATACTGCGTCTTTTAACCAATATATCAGCCCGTTGGACTTAACTGTCTATTTTAATGCTTCTCACCATCAATTTTGGAATAGTGAATCTACGACAAACTTTGGTATGAGTTTTAGTAAGCTATTTAGTATAGGGCAAATTAAAAACATTTCCGGCACCTTATCACTTAATAAAATTAAATATGAAGAGACGGATGATAATCAAATTTATCTTTCTTTCTCCGTGCCACTTGAAAATGGTGCTTCAGTCAGTTACGACGCTCAATATGCAGATAATGACCATAGCTTTGGCCAATCGGTAGGTTATTACAGCCCGAACGAGAATAATAACTACTGGAGTATGCGTGTTGGTGGTGACCAGCACAAGCTTGGACGTGCTGAGCCAAATATCAGCGGTAGTTATCAATATTCATCGCCTTATGGCGTGTTGAATGCTAATGCGACAGAAAATGTGAACTCATATCGTGCTTTTGGCGGTAGTTGGTATGGCTCCATGACAGCAACGAAATATGGCGCAGCTATGCACCGTAACGGGACTAACAACGAACCTCGAGTGATGATTGATAGTGACAATGTCGCTGGGATTTCTATTAATAATGGTGAATCTGTCACGAACCGATTTGGGATTGGTGTTGCGACAAGCTTAAATAGTTTTTCTAATTCAGATGTTTACATTGATATGAATACACTGCCTGACGATGTGGATGTCAATGACAACATTATTGGTAAAACATTAACTGAGGGTTCAATTGGTTTTCAGAGAATAAAAGCGAACCAAGGAAAACGTATTTTAGCAGTTATCCGTTTGAATAATGGGAATTATCCACCGCTTGGTACCAGTGTGACTGAATTAAGTACAGGAAGAGAAGTCGGAATTATTGCAGATAGTGGTGTTGCTTATTTAACGGGTGTGGCTCCAGAAGAAAGCTACATAGTGAAATGGGCTGCTGGCGCAAACCAATGTAGTTTGAATTTACCTAATATTGCCGAAAAAAATCAGGGGAAAGTCCTGATCCCTTGCCAATAAAGGAATGATGTATGAGTAAAAAGTATGTAGTAGCTTTAGGATTTTCATTAGTTTTTGTCGGCATGCAAGTTGCGTCTGCTGCGATTAATATTGACCGTACACGGATCATTTTTCCAGGCAAAGATAAATCAATCAGTTTGGTTATTAATAACCAAAGCAAAACAATGCCCTACTTAGCTCAATCTTGGATGGAAGATGAAAAAGGGAATAAGGTTTCTGAACCTTTTACAGTTTTACCTCCAATGCAACGTGTTGAGCCGAATGCTAAAAACCAAATAAAAATTATTAAAACAGAGGGAATAGATGCTCTTCCACAAGATAGAGAATCTCTGTTCTATTTAAATGTGCGTGAAATTCCACCGGTGACAGATAAAGAAAATGTCGTACAGATTGCGATTCAAAGCCGTCTCAAAATGTTTTATCGACCACCTCAAATCGAAAATAACAGCGATAAAGTATGGGCTAAAGAGCTGAAATATACGCACACAGGTGGGCAATTACTTATTGAAAATCCAACTAAATATTATGTGACATTGGGTTATCTCAGTAATAATAACCAGAAAAATTTTCCTGGTTTTGAAAGTGTGATGATTGCCCCGCTTTCTAAGGAAAGTGTTCCCGTACCAGCAAGCAGTTTTAATCAGTTATATACCGGTTATATGGATGATTACGGTGGTATGAAAATGTTGACTTACCAATGCGCTGCGTCGACCTGCCAGCTGTCAAAAGAGAGCCAATAGGATTTTAGATATGAGAAATTGCTACTTTTCAATATGTCTTTTTATGCTATCTCTATGTGGAAGCCAAGCTTATGCAGATAGTAGCATGATGAGAGGTGATCTTAATTTTACGGGAAATGTGGTGGCATTGCCTTGTAAGATTTCATTTTACTCGATAGATCAAAATATTGAATTAGGACCAATATCTCTGAATTACTTTAATGAAATTGGAGACAGAAGCCCTAAGCATGAAATCAAACTAAAGTTTGATGATTGTATTTTTCCAAAACGCAATCGCGATGATAGGGTTCCGGTTGTTCGGATCATGTTTATTTCAGAACCAACTGAAAGTACAGACCGTAATTTATTTGGTGGTAAAACCATTCTAAATGGTTATGGGATTCGATTAATGGATAAAGACGGCAATATTGTCCCCAATGGTGAATACCGTAGTTATCCAATCTATTTTGATGATAACCAGCAAATTACGATTTATTCCATGCTAGAGAGTTATCTACCAAGAAATGAATTAACAGTGGGTAATATTAAAACGCAAATTACCTTAAATATTACTTACATATAAGGTGTATAAATCATGATACACAAGTTTATTCAAAAATATGGTTTTTATATTTTATTTCTATTCGTTTTTATTAGCCCAAAAACCTTTGCATTAGATTGTGTGGAAAAGGGGACTGGAGTCGTCGAAAAACCCGCAGTTCCTGTAGGTCAATTGGCCATTCCTGCTGATACAACGGCAGGTTCTATTATTTGGCAATCCGACCCTTTAACAGTAACCGTTTATTGTGACAATGTACTTGGTAATGCTGTTGACGTTGTTCATATGTATTTTAATCCGAAATCTCAAAAACTTGGGACAGGGTTATTACTAGGCGCGAATTACCAAGGCCAACAATTGGAACAAAATGAGCAGCGTGTCAACTTAGGGACTCCACCTATTCGCCGCGGAGAGAATGTCACGGTAACAGTGACTTTTACACTATATATCAAAGTGACGGGTATTGTTCCTCCTTCAGGTAACTACACAGGGGATAACCAATTTACGGTTTTCCAGTTTGATGGAAGTGGTGGGATAAACCATACCAATGGTGCAAAAAACTTGAAGTATTCTATTACTGGGCTACGAGGTATTCGCTTTCTCAAGTGTGGGGCTGATATTAAAGTTTACCCAGAGTCACAGCAAATTGACTATGGTCAGTTAATGATCACTGAGCTTAATCAAGGAAAAGAGTTTAAAAAAGATTTTCAGATACAAGCGGTGAAGCGGGGCTGCTTAGATAATTTTTCCATGAATATTAACTTCGAAACTACAGACCCGTTAAATGGAGAGTATGCCATTGATCTAAAAAACGGGACTAATTTAATTATTTCGGATGATAAAGCGGAAAAAATAAAATTTAATTACTTCCAGTTTTTCGGAACACTCCCCTTAGGGAGTACATCGATTACACGTGACTACAGTGCGACGGTTAAAAAGGTGGGAGCGGTAAAAACAGGACCATTTAGCGCCTCAACGATTGTCCGTATTAACTATTATTAACATTAATCCGAAGAGATGGCTAAAAATACATGATGAAAATCAATATATTGATTTTCGGCTGATAACGCAAAGCGGGAAAAATCACACTGTTATCCCACGTTGTCAACAACCAAAGAGCAGGCCAAAAGCCTGCTCTTTGCTATGTTACATCGTTATGCAGTGATATAGGCTAACGAAATTTAGCGCATTCCTTTGCGCTAGAGTGGCAAATCTTATTTAACGCATTTACTGCAAGTCTCATTTTGGACTTGTTCAAAGAAGTTATTACCTTTGTCATCAACGAGAATGAATGCAGGCAGCCCCTCAACTTCCATTTTCCAAATTGCTTCCATTCCTAATTCTGGATACTCAAGGCAATTTAAACTTTTCACATATTCTTGAGCGAGAATCGCAGCTGAGCCACCGATACTACCTAAATAAAACCCTCCGTGTTTTTTACATGCATCAGTTACTGCCTGAGTTCGGTTGCCTTTCGCCAACATTAGCATGCTACCACCGTGGGATTGGAACAGGTCAACATAGGGGTCCATGCGGTTACCGGTTGTCGGGCCTAAAGAACCGGAAACCATATCTTCTGGTTTTTTGGCAGGTCCTGCGTAATACACCATGTGGTCTTTAAAATATTGAGGCAATTCTTCACCGTTATCTAAACGTTCTTTAAGCTTAGTATGCGCAATATCTCGAGCAATAATCAGTGGCCCGCTGAGAGAAACACGTGTTGATACCGGGTGTTTACTCAGCTCAGCCAAAATATCTTTCATTGGGCGGTTGAGGTCGATATGTACCACTTTTCCTTCAGCTTGGTTACGCATAGATTCAGGAATGTATTGGGCTGGGTTATGCTCCATTTTTTCAAGCCATAAACCGCTTTTGGTAATTTTAGCTTTAATATTACGGTCGGCAGAGCAAGAAATGGCTAAACCGATTGGGCAAGAGGCACCATGGCGAGGTAAACGAATAACTCGTACATCGTGAGCAAAATATTTACCACCAAATTGTGCGCCAAAACCAAGATGACGAGAAGCTTCTAATAACTCATTTTCTAGTTCAATATCACGGAAAGCACGGCCGTACTCATTACCTGTGGTTGGCAGGTTGTCGTAGTATTTTGCGGAGGCGAGTTTGGCTGTTTTCAGTGTTGTTTCCGCTGAAGTACCGCCGATAACGAAGGCAATATGGTAAGGCGGGCAAGCTGTTGTTCCTAAGTTACGCATTTTTTCAATTAAGAAATTTTTTAACTTGGCTGGGGTTAAGGTGGCTTTTGTTTCTTGGTAAAGTGCTGATTTATTTGCTGAACCGCCGCCTTTGTTAACAAATAGGAAGTGATATTCATCACCTGTGGTCGCAAAAATGTCAAACTGTGCTGGCAGGTTTGTGCCAGTATTAACTTCATTAAACATATCTAGCGGTGCATTTTGAGAAAAGCGCAGGTTTTCGTGTTGGAAGACATTATAAATCCCTCGAGAGAGGTACTCTTCGTCATTGCAGTCTGTCCAAACTTGTTGGCCTTTTTTCCCAACAACCGCAACCGTTCCTGTATCTTGGCAGTTTGGCAAAATACCTTTTGCAGAAATTTCAGCATTGCGAAGTAATTGTAACGCCACGTATTTGTCGTTTTCGCTGGCTTCTGGGTCTTGTAAGATAGCGGCGACTTGTTTCTGGTGCGCAGCTCTTAAAAAAAACTGGGATTCATAAATTGCGTGTTCTGCAAGGAGAGTTAATGCCTCAGGTTCTATCTTTAAAATTTGCTTACCAGCAAATTGTTCTACAGAAACATATTTATCAGAGACTTGGAAATACTCAGTTTTATCCTCAGATAATGGATAAGGTTCTTGGTAAAAAAACTCTTTATTAGCCATTTTGCTCACTCACATATTAATTTCAGTGGAATTTCCAAAGGTAATCACCCGAAGGCTTATGTTTATTCTTTAATTGATTTAACTCGAAAGATACAAAGTAAAATTTATAGGTGTAATAATGAAACAAAAATCACAAAATAAGTCACTAAAAGTTACAGTTTAGATTGAAATTATATCAATTTGATTATTATATTCAAAGAGATGCAAAGAATAATATGATATTGGTTAAATTTATTGAGATAAAAAATAAGGATTAATGAAAATTAGATTTAAATCACATAATAATATTATCAACTGCGACTTTAATTATTTGTTATAGATGTTACCAGTTATTGCCTTTGTTCTATATATAATCACGATATATATCTACTGGATATAACTACCATCAAAACTCGACGAGTTAGTTATGGTAAAGGCTTATTGTATTTTTATCTCGCATGAAGTTTTAAAATTTATATCATTAAATATATGAATTAAAAAATTAAAAATAATAAAAACTATTAATTCCATAATTATTATTATTTTTATTGTGAATTGTTTTAACTCTATGAATTTCATTGAATTTGACTTAAGTTTTATCTTCGAATGTATCATGTAAATCTATAGATATGGACAGACTGATTCTATATATCGCTATGTCGCTTATTTTTCTCAAAAATCTGTTTTATTTATTGAGAATTCATAATGAAAGGCAAACGAAGTTGTGAAAATGGCTTTCAATTTGCAAAAACAGTGTTTATCATGCATGCCTTATGAAGTTTAAATGGCGCTACTGGTTTTGGGCTTTGCTGGGGAAAATTATTTACTCATGTTACTTAAGTCGACAGAGTAAACCTCCGACAAGCTTATACAGTCTTTAACGGTGGCGGTTCTATCTGCATTATTCCTAGGGATAGAGTGTATAATAAATGACTGAGACAACCTCTCTGACACCACTCATTGAATTAAAATCTTTAAGTAAAGGTTTTGATGGCAAACAAATTATTTCTGAGCTTGACTTAACCATTCAGAACGGTGAGTTTTTGACCATTCTGGGGCCTTCTGGTTGCGGTAAAACGACTGTTTTACGTCTTATTGCAGGGCTAGAAGATGCCGATGGCGGTCAAATTATTCTTGATGGTCAAGATATTACGGATATTCCAGCGGAAAACCGTTTTGTAAATACCGTCTTCCAAAGCTACGCTTTATTTCCTCATATGACAGTCTTCGACAACGTGGCATTTGGCCTGCGCATGCAAAAAACGCCTGCGGCTGAAATCCAAAAGCGTGTCGACCAAGCCTTGCGTATGGTGCAGCTAGAAGATTTTGCTGAGCGTAGACCCAACCAACTATCTGGTGGTCAACAACAACGCGTGGCGATAGCCCGTGCGGTAGTGAATCGCCCGAAAGTCCTACTACTGGATGAATCATTGTCTGCGCTTGATTATAAACTGCGCAAACAAATGCAAAATGAGCTAAAAGCGCTTCAACGAAAACTGGGGATCACGTTTATTTTTGTGACCCACGACCAAGAAGAAGCCTTGGCCATGTCTGACCGTATCATTGTGATGCGTGAAGGGAAAATTGAGCAAGACGGTACTCCTCGCGAAATCTATGAGGAACCGAAAAATCTGTTTGTAGCTCAATTTATTGGTGAAATTAATATTTTTGATGCGAAAGTATTGTATCGCATTGATGATAAACGTATTCGAGCTAATGTTGAAGGGCATGAATGTGATATTTTCACTGAGCTCTCTGTCAAAGAAGGGCAACACGTCAGTGTGTTATTACGTCCTGAAGACTTGCGCGTTGAAGAAGTGAATGATGCAGATAACCATCCGGGGCTGATTGGCTACGTTCGTGAGCGTAACTATAAAGGCATGACGTTAGACTCAGTGGTTGAAATGGAAGATGGCAAAATTGTCATGGTTAGCGAATTCTTTAATGAAGATGACCCCGATGTCGACCACTCCCTTAACCAAAAAGTTGCTGTGACTTGGGTTGAAAGTTGGGAGGTAGTTCTGGATGATCATTCGTAAACATAAAATTTTGCAGAACGTTATTATCACTGGGGTGGTCGCCTGGCTGCTGCTATTCGTCTTCTTGCCTAATATCATGATTATTGGCACTAGCTTTTTGACGCGTAGCGACACCAACTTAGTTGACTTAGTTTTTACGTGGGATAACTACGTTCGCTTGTCTGACCCGATGTATGCAGAGGTCATGCTGCACTCGCTCAATATGGCGGTGATCGCAACCTTTTTCTGTTTAGTTATTGGCTATCCATTTGCCTTTATATTGGCAAAGCTACCTAAACGGGTGCAACCTTTGATGCTGTTTCTGTTAATTGTGCCATTTTGGACCAATTCATTGATTCGTATCTATGGGTTAAAAGTTTTTCTCAGTACCAAAGGGTACTTAAATGACTTTTTACTGTGGGTTGGTGTTATCGATAACCCGTTGAAAATTATGTATACACCTGAAGCCGTCATACTAGGTCTCATTTATATATTGTTGCCGTTTATGGTGATGCCGCTGTATTCAAGTATTGAAAAGCTGGATAAGTCATATATAGAAGCTGCAAGAGATCTCGGTGCGAATAAATTTCAACGGTTTGTGAAAATCATCATTCCTTTAACGATGCCAGGTATTATAGCAGGCTGTTTGCTGGTTTTATTACCGGCAATGGGGCTGTTCTATGTCGCGGATTTAATGGGTGGTGCGAAAAATCTACTGATCGGTAACGTAATTAAGAGCCAGTTCTTAAATATTCGTGATTGGCCATTCGGGGCAGCAACCAGCATTTTCCTCACGGTGATGATGGGGTTATTGCTGTATGTGTATTACCGAGCAGCTAAGCTTCTGAATAAAAAGGCATATGAAGAATGATCGGACGTACTCTGCGTGGTGGTTTTATGGCCATCATCTACGCTTATCTTTATATTCCAATCATCATTTTGATTGTTAATTCCTTTAATGAGTCGCGTTTTGGTATTCAGTGGCAAGGTTTTTCAACCAAATGGTATGAATTACTAGCTAATAACGATAGCTTATTAGAAGCTGCGGGGCATTCATTAACCATGGCGGTTTTGTCAGCGACTTTCGCGACAGCCATTGGCACATTAACCGCCGTTGCATTATTTCGCTATCGCTTTAGAGGAAAACCTTTTGTTGGTGGCATGTTATTTGTGGTCATGATGTCACCTGATATCGTCATGGCGATTTCGTTATTGGTTCTATTTATGATCCTTGGGGTCTCGCTAGGTTTTTGGTCATTGCTTTTTTCCCATATTACATTCTGTCTACCCTTTGTAGTGGTGACGGTGTATGCAAGGTTAAAGGACTTTGATGTGAAGATGCTAGAAGCTGCACGTGACCTCGGTGCGGGTGAGTTTACCATCTTAAGGAAAATCATTTTGCCATTAGCGCTCCCTGCGGTTGTGGCAGGGTGGCTACTGAGTTTTACATTGTCGATGGACGATGTGGTGGTTTCGTCATTTGTTACGGGGCCAAGTTATGAGATTTTACCATTGAAAATATATTCAATGGTAAAAGTCGGGATCTCCCCAGAAGTAAACGCATTGGCGACAGTATTGTTGATTATGTCTTTACTGCTCGTTTGTTTAAGCCAATGGGTGATGCGGGATAAATACTCGAAAAAAGCGAAATCATAAATGAGTGATGGTGTTGGTTTTTTCTATAACAGCGCCTTTTTGATGCCATACGGCGAGAGGGTGGGCTTTATTTAGCCTATAAGATATATACCCTAAATAATTCAAGTGGTTACTTGATGCATTAAGGGATAAAAACACTTTGTTGAGGGAAACTCAGTAATGAAAAAATGGTTCTATCTACTGGCAGCAGGGGTAATGGCTGCAAGTATTGGCACGGCAACTGCCGCTGACGATAACAAAGACGTACTGTATTTCTATAACTGGACAGAATATGTTCCCCCCGGTTTATTAGAGCAATTTACCAAAGAAACGGGCATCAAGGTGATTTACTCCACCTATGAATCAAACGAAAGTATGTATACCAAGTTAAAGACCTATAAAGAAGGGGCTTATGACTTGGTGGTGCCTTCTACTTATTTTATTGCCAAAATGAGTAAAGAAGGAATGCTACAAAAGATTGATCAAAGCAAATTAACCAATTTTAAAAACCTTGACCCAAACTTAATCCATAAAGAATTTGACCCGAATAATGATTATTCAGTGCCTTATATTTGGGGTGCGACAGGGATAGGTATTAATGGTGAAGCTGTTGACCCACAGTCTGTCACCTCGTGGGCGGATTTTTGGAAACCTGAGTATAAAAATAGCTTGCTGATGATGGATGATGCACGGGAAGTTTTCCAAGTTGCGCTCACTAAATTAGGTTATTCAGGTAATACGACTGATCCGAAACAAATTGAAGAGGCGTATAAAGAGTTGCAAAAATTACGCCCAAATATTTTAGCCTTCAACTCTGACAACCCAGCAACACCATTTATTGAAGGTGAGGTTGATGTGGGAATGTTGTGGAATGGTTCTGCATTCGTCGCGCGGCAAGCTGGCTTACCGATTGAAGTGGTGTGGCCAAAAGAAGGTGGGATTTTCTGGATGGATAGCTTAGCTATTCCTGCTAACGCCAAAAATGTGGAAGGGGCCCATAAGTTAATTAATTTCTTATTGCGTCCAGAAATTGCGGCTCAAGTGGCTGAATCTATTGGTTACCCAACACCAAATTTAGAAGCTAAAAAATTATTACCTGCTGAAATTGCTAATGACCCATCACTTTACCCAAGTGAAGAAGTTCTGCAAAAAGGCGAATGGCAAAGTGATGTGGGGAATACTAATATTATTTATGAAGAGTATTTCCAAAAGCTAAAAGCAGGACGTTAATTATTGTTTTAGTCGCAAGCTAAATAGGGTTTGAAGATAATAAAAAGGCATCACGATTGTGATGCCTCAGACTGCTGACAAACATATTATATTTGGCGGCAAGTCGAATAGGTTTTGAAAATAAATTAGGAAAATCAATTTATTGATTTTCGGCTGATAACACAAAGTGGGAAAAACCACGCTTTTATCCCGCTTTGTCAACAACCTCAGGCATCACGATTGTGATGTCTTTTTTAATGGCTAACGTTTGGCATTATGACCAACAAACTTCATAAAGGTATCTGCCCACGGTTGTAGAAAATCTTTACTTTTGGGTGAAATATTACCTTGTTCATCAACCATTCCTTCATACCACTTCAAATAGCACTCTGGTTGGTTCATTGTCGGCATATTCAAAAATGCCAAGCTATTACGCAAATGTTGTTGTGCAATAGCCGTACTAATATTGCCAATAGATACGCCTAGCACTCCTGCAGGGATGCCATCCCATGAATTATCTCCCCATGGGCGAGAGCCTTGGTCAATCGCATTTTTCAATACGCCAGGCATTGAACGGTTATATTCTGGGGTGGCGAAAATAATGCCATCACAGGCTTTAATTTGAGATTTGAAATTAGCCACAACAGGAGACACATTTTGGTCTGCATCTTGGTTATAGAGAGGGAGTTCACCAATATTGATAAATTTAAACGTGAAATTTGTGGGGAATAATTTAGTCATGGCTTTAGCGACAACTAAATTATATGAATCAGCGCGCAAACTACCCACAATGACACCAATATTGTATTGATTTGACATGATAAAACCTCTTTCACGGGGAGTTAATTAGGAATACTGCAAACCGCTATTTATTGAATAGAGCATTGTTTCACTCTCACTATTAAACATCATAATCTGAGGATGTGCAAAACTAAGTGAAATTAAAATAGATAACTAAACATCAAAAATATTTGATATTTTTAAATTAATTATGGAGTTACAACTTATCATAATTCGATATTGTGAGTCCTCTTCCACTATTTAGATTTACCCATGAACAAATCAGGGTTACTTGATTTTAGTCAAAATGAAACATACCGACTGGTCGGTATCATTCATTGCATGAATAAATCTGCTCAGCATAGAAAAAAAGATCCTATTAAGCTTCAAGTGGAGTTACTGAAAGCTGCTCGTATTATTGCTGGCAGAGAAGGGATCTCTTCACTCTCACTTAATGCAGTGGCAAGGGAAGCGGGTGTTAGCAAAGGCGGGTTAATGCACCACTTCCCAACGAAGCAAGAGCTTATTCATGCACTGTTTGTGCAATTGCTGGGGATTATGGATGAGAGAATACATACCATTATGGATAATGACCCAAATCCCTATGGGCGGTTTTCTCGTGCTTATTTGCACTATATTGGTGAGTTAAAATAATCTGATGAAAGTTTTCAGCTCGCGTTATTGTCTTTGGCTATGCCAACTGAGCCAGTGTTACGTCAGTGCTGGCGAGATTGGGTAACCAACCATTTGGAAAAGGGGGATGAGTTCGATAACAGTTATTTAGGCGCGTTAGTGCGTTATGCGGCTGATGGGTTGTGGCTTTCGTCATTGACTGAGGGAGAAACGTTATCACAGCAAGAACGTGATGCGATTGTTAGCCGGTTAACGACAATATCATTTGAACAAATTCCATAAGTAAAAATAGCACGTAAGTAAAAATAATAGTGGTAATGATAGTGCAATTTTATTCATAAAATAAGCACATGAGGCGACAGTGAAATATAAAATCAATGCTTTCATTCTATATGATGCAGTTGATGGCACTTTATCTTTAAAAGAAGATGAGGTGGATGCACAACTGTCGATAACGGCTAATGCGTTGTTGTTTTATTTTATTCAACATAGAGGTGTTGTTTCCCGAGATGAGGTGTTAAAAGCGGTATGGGATGATAATGGATTAGTTTCATCGAACAGTAATTTAAACCAATATCTAAGTATATTAAGAAAAGCATTTCGTCCATATGGTATTGAAAATATTATTGTGACGGTGGCGAGGGGGCGATTAGAGTTTAATTCAGATGTTTCACTTGAATTAATTGATGATATTAAAATTCCTCCCTCTGAGTTAATCCCTAGCTTAAGTGAAATAGAAGAGGCTAAGGTTGTTTTATCTCCAATTCCCAAACCTATCTCTGAGCCTGCAGACCTCAAAAAAATAGAATCAACATTGACGCCAGAAAAAAAAGAAATCTGTTGGTATCTCGCTAGCGGTGTCTTTTTATTGTGTTCCGTTTTACTCGCGGTCATGGCTTATTTATCAAACCAGCCATCAGTACCGATTAAGATGACAGTACTTGAGCACACTAATTGTGATGTGCTATCGAATGAAAAAATGATCAATAACTCTGTCGCACTAAACTATGTACAAAATTTTGATAAGGTTAGAAATAACTTAAATTTAGCCTGTGCCGAGAAAGAACGGTTTGTTTTTTTCTATGGAGATAAATTGCAGACTAATGGATTGGGTCGAGTATTTCTTGCGCATTGTGCAGTAAATGAAGATAACCCATTTAGCTATTGCGATAATTACTTTTACTATTCTTGGAAACCATCATGAAGATATCAGGAAAAGTATTATGCTTACTGAGCTTTTTGCTATTTATTATTGTTGTGATTTACACTCAATCGGTCTTACTTTCCAATAAACAAGATGGTTTATTAATGTGCTCGACAAAAGGCATTATGCGTTTTGAAAATATGCAGGATGAAAACGTTAATGGCAATATTCATTTCAATTTTGGTGCCAATGGCAAAGGAGCCATCGTTGTTGAAGGATATACCGATTCTAAAGCGGGCTGGTTGTACTTACAGCGCTATGTGAAATTTAGTTATACAACAAAACGAGTTTCTCCCACAGAGCGCCATTATAATATCAGTCAATGGGAAGCAAGTGCTTCTTCTATTGATGAATCACCAGATGTGATATTTGATTACTTTATGCGAGAAATGTCAGATAGCCATGACGGGCTATTTCTTAATGCCCAAAAGCTCAATGACAAAGCTTTATTACTCAGTTCAATTAACTCTCCACTTTATATCTGCACGTTAAAGCCTGGCAGCAAATTTGATTAATTCAGTTCTCATTAAATAAATAAGCTTAGCGGTGAAGCCGTTCACTTCATCGTTAACTGACAATCCCACTTCCCTTTATTTCCTATTTTGTCGTATTCCCTGCTGTAGTATTCACAAACTGCAATATCCTCAATTTAGCTATAAATTGACATCATGACAGGTAGACTATCTCTTGGTTAGAACCTAACTCGCGGATATCTGATGTAGGCAAAGCTTATAACCGAGTGAGCAGACCCACAGTTATCATTTCACAAATTACCCCCCTTTATCAGCTCAATAATATTTTATTAACAATCTACCTAGCTAACGCTAAATCTTTATTTAGCCCATTTTTATCTGCAACACAGATGCGTGAATTTTTAATTTTTTCAGTATGAATATGTAAATAGCTTAATTAATTACTCTAATTTTCAGGTTAAAAGACTAAATATTGTCGTTTTGTGGATTTATATTTTGTTTTTATTTTTCGGTTCTATAGTGAGTTTGAAGCCAAAGGCTGCGTTCAATAGATCACCGCGCAGACACCATTGGCGTAAATGATTACCCAGATATTTCAAGGGACATGTACTCGGACACATTAGCTTGGAATATCGAAGGTAAAGAAAAATAAAGAAGGCTTCTCGGAGGAAACAACAATGGGTGATGCATTAGGTCTTATTGAAACAAAAGGTCTGGTGGCTTGTATCGAAGCGGCTGATGCGATGTGCAAAGCGGCGAATGTAGAGCTAATTGGTTACGAAAATGTCGGTTCAGGCCTCGTTACTGCAATGGTTAAAGGCGATGTCGGAGCAGTCAAGGCAGCCGTCGATTCAGGTGTTGAATCAGCACAGCGTGTTGGTGAAGTTGTGACTTCACTAGTCATTGCTCGTCCACACAACGATATCAATAAAATCGTTATTAAGCATAAGGCATAACTTTTTCCGGAGGAAAAAAACATGGGTGACGCATTAGGTCTTATTGAAACTCAAGGGTTAGTGGCTTGTATTGAAGCTGCAGATTCGATGTGTAAAGCCGCAAATGTTGTGCTGATTGGTTATGAAAATGTTGGGTCAGGTTTAGTTACCGCCATGGTCAAAGGCGATGTAGGTGCGGTGAAAGCTGCCGTGGATTCAGGTGTTGAATCCGCCTCTCGTATTGGCACCGTCGTGACATCACTGGTTATCGCTCGTCCTCATAGTGATATTCAGAAAATCGTCGCCCAGTATAAAGTCACGGAATAAAACAGGAAATTACTTATGAAAGAAGCACTTGGTCTAATTGAAACCAAAGGTTTAGTGGCTTGTATTGAAGCTGCTGATGCCATGTGTAAAGCCGCAAATGTTGAGTTAATCGGTTATGAAAATGTTGGCTCAGGTCTGGTAACAGCGATGGTTAAAGGCGATGTCGGTGCCGTTAACGCAGCGGTTGAGTCAGGTGTTGAGGCTGCAAAACGTATCGGAACCGTGGTGACTTCACGCGTGATTGCGAGACCACACAACGATATTGGCAAAATTGCACAGCAACACAAAGCCTAAGTAATTGGCTGATAAAGCCAATCACACGACAAGTTAATGAATTAATTTTGGCTCCGATACGGGGGAAGACATGGTTGCATTAGACAAAGATCTGCAATCCAGACAACTGGCAAGAGAGCTAGTTAGAAACGCGAAACAAGCGCAGAAAGAGTTTGCGACATTTTCGCAGGAAAAAATCGATAATATCGTTAAACACATTGCAATTGAGTCCGCACTTCATGCAGAAGAGCTGGCAAAAATGGCCAATGAAGAGACTGGGTTCGGTAAGTGGCAAGATAAAGTCCTGAAAAACACTTTTGCTTCAATGCGTGTTTATGAACACATTAAAGATCTCAAAACCGTTGGCATCATTAATGATGACAAAGTCAACAAAGTCATGGATGTGGGGGTTCCTCTTGGTGTGATCACGGCGTTAGTTCCTTCTACTAATCCAACATCTACCATCATCTACAAAACGTTGATTGCCTTGAAGGCGGGTAATGCCATTGTCTTTTCCCCTCATCCAAATGCCAAAGCTTGCAGTTTCCGCACATTAGAAATTGTCAAAAAAGCCGCATTAGAAGCGGGTGCGCCAGCAGGAATTGTCGATGGCGTCACGATGCTAACTCTTGAAGCAACGAAAGAGCTGATGCACAGCAAAGACGTTTCTTTAATTTTGGCAACGGGAGGTGAAGGCATGGTACGCGCTGCTTACGCATCCGGTACACCAACCATCAGCGGTGGTCCAGGTAATGGCCCTGCATTTATTGAACGTAGTGCCAATATCAAGCAAGCGGTGAGTGACATCATCACCAGTAAAACTTTTGATAATGGTGTTATTTGTGCTTCAGAACAATCGATCATTGTAGAACGCTGCATTTACAACGAAGTTCATCGTGAACTGCTCGCTCAAGGCGCTTACTTCATGAATGAAGATGAAGCGAAACGCATGGCATCCATGTTGCTTAGAGCGAACGGTACTATCAACCCTGAAGTCGTTGGTAAAGATGCTATCACACTGAGTCAACGTGCAGGCTTCACTGTTCCGGCTAACACACGTGTGTTGATTGCTTTACAAGACACCGTATCACCGAAAAACCCATACTCCCGCGAAAAATTATGCCCAATTTTAGGGATGTATATCGAGGAAGATTGGCAGTCAGCTTGCCATCGTGTGGTTGACTTACTGACCAACGAAGGCCTCGGTCATACCTTGGTGATCCATACGCAGAACGAAGATGTTATTCGTCAATTCTCTCTGGAAAAACCCGTCAATCGTATTTTGATCAATACACCAGCGGCACTGGGCGGAATTGGTGCAACGACCAATATCACACCTGCTTTAACGCTCGGTTGTGGGGCAGTTGGTGGCGGTTCTAGTTCAGATAACGTCGGCCCGATGAACTTGCTGAACATCCGTAAAGTCGGTTATGGCGTACGTTCCATTGATGATTTAAGACAGCCAGCTCAGCCTTGTGCACCTGCACAGCCAACAGCATCAACTTCGGTAAATCAACCGCAAGTGAGTATTTTTGATGACAACCGTTTCCGTAACCCTGTTACGGCAGCATCACCAGCCGCGGCTAACCCAACTGGCGATAACCGATTTGGCAGCACTGTAACAACGGCTGCGACTGCTGAGGCGGTGGTTTCTCAAGGTGACATCACTGAAGAAAATGTTGAGCAAATCATCAAGGCTGTTCTCGGACGCCTAAATAAGTAACTCATTGGAATAAGGCGGTATAAACCATGATCCTCGCAAAGGTAGTCGGACATGTTGTTGCAACGCAGAAATGCCAAGAACTTAGCGGCAGTAACTTATTAATGGTTACCAAGCTAGGGGATGACCTTGAACCGTTGAAAAACAAAACGTATGTGGCAGTCGACAGTGTTGGCGCAGGTATTAACGACATTGTGTTAGCTGAAGCTTACTTCGCTTTGAATAAAGACAATTACAAAGCCATGTCAGTGGTTGCCATTGTTGAGAAGGTTTATACCAAGGAGTAAAAACAGCATGAACCAGTTTTTGATTAAACCTAAAGTCCAATTCGGTGCTAACGCATTGGATTTTATCTCACAAATGAGTGCTCACCATGCCTTTATCGTCACTGACAAAGCGATGGTGAAGTTTGGCTTAGCTGATGAAGTCACTCGCAGGCTAACCCAAAGTGGCATCACATTTTCGATTTACGACGATGTTGTGCCGGACCCAGACATTTCAGCCATTGTTAACGGCATGAAAATCATGGATATGCAATATCCAGATGTGGTGATTGCACTCGGTGGTGGGTCGGTGATTGATGCTGCGAAAGCTGTTATTTACTCCCTCTGGCACACCAGAAAAAACGTCAATCGAGTCAAACCGCAGTTTATCGCGATCCCAACCACCAGTGGGACGGGTTCAGAGGTGACTTCATTTTCAGTCATCAAGTCACAGTCTGAAAAGTTGGTTTTAGTTGACGAATTCATGCTGCCAGATGTCGCCATTTTAGACCCTGTACTGGTGAAATCCGTACCAGCTTCGATTACTGCAGATACAGGTATGGACGTGCTGTGTCATGCACTGGAAGCGTATGTTTCTCGCACCGCATCTGATTTTTCGGATGCCTTAGCAGAAAAAGCAGTGCAATTGGTTTTTGGTCACTTAATTGATTGTTATCGCGACGGTAGCAACTTAGTGGCACGCGAAAAAATGCACAACGCTTCATGTATTGCCGGTATGGCCTTTACTAACGCATCACTTGGGATAACTCACAGCTTAGCCCATGCATTAGGCGGCGTATTTCATATTCCACATGGTCGTGCCAATGCCTTATTGATGGCTCAAGTCGTGGCTTTCAATGCGGATTTTGAAGGCCGCTGTGATAGCGAAGCCGCGAAACGTTACGCGAGTCTTGCAAGAAACTTGAATTTACCTGCTTCAACAATACGTGAAGGCGTTGAGAGCTTAATTATGGCAATCAACGTATTGAAAGATGAAATGAATATGCCAAAAGGCATTCAAGCAACCGGTATTAATGAATTCGATTTTAACGCCCGTTTAGGGGAAATGGTTGGGCAAGCACTGCGCGATAGTTGCACTCCGACCAATCCACGGGATGTGAGCAAGGTGCAACTGGAAGTGCTGTATAGACAGTCTTTTTAACAGTTAACGCTTTTATGTGATGAACAACAAACTAGAAAGAACATCAGGATAGGCTAACATGAATAAATATGCTTTGACCCCACGCGTAAAAATGCTGGCTGAACGCTTAAGTGCCCGCAATAGCTCAATTATTACTGAACGTGCCAATATTTTAGAAGCGCTTGGCAACCAACTGTCTGGCGCACCGCAGGCGATTAAACCTGCACAACGTTTTTATGAATTTATCCGTCATTTTCCTGCATTTATTGCCCAAGATGAGTTGATTATTGGTAGCCAATCATCAACGCCTCGTGGGGCGATTTTCCATACTGAAAATGAAATCAACAGCCACAGCATTTATACGTTTTTAGCTGGCGATAGCGCCATTGATGCACCCGATTACTTAGCGGTATTAAACATCGGTTTTTTAGCTATCAAAGCGCAATTAGAAAATAAAGTTAGAAATATCGGCAGTGCAGTTAGCCGTAATAGTATTGATGAGGCGAATAACTGCCGCTCGGCAATTTACGCATGTGATGCCGCTATCCATTTTGCGCAAGCTTTAGCTTCTAAAGCAGAGAGCATGGCAGCAGCAGAGTCTAATCAATACCGTCGCGCAGAGTTACAAGAAAGCGCAGCAATTTTACGTAATGTGCCAGCAAAACCAGCACAAACCTTCAAAGAAGCTTGCCAAGCGTTCTATTTACTGCAACTTATCCTACATTTAGAAAATGGCAGTTATGCAGTTAACCCAATGGGGTTCGATAAAGCAGTTTACCCATTCTACCAACGCGATATTGAACAAGGCCGCTTAACCCAAGCACAAGCTTATGAGATTGTAGAAAGTTTATGGTTGAAACTGGCTGAGCTCTCTGAAGTTCGCTCAACCAAGCAAGTCGATGGCTACCCAATGTTCGATGCATTAAAAGACGGCATTTATCTGAATGACCCTCGTGTATGCATTAACGAATTATCAGCTATGATGTTATCTGCTCATGAAAACATCAGTGCCATCAATAACGGCTTAAAAGTTCGTTTATATTGCGGAAAAAACAGCATTCAGCCGCAATACGCCGCGCCAAATGCCAGCTATGTTGCTCCAACGGCACAAACGGAAACTGAATTCAAAGTGATGGAAGGGTTAACGCCTCGCTTACAACGCTTGCGTAACCGCTACTTAGAAGCACGCCCAAGTGTGTCTATCTATCGTGCACTCGCCTTCACTGAAGTTGTCAAAAATAACCCTGGTTTACCGCCAATTCTATTGCGTGCGAAAGCATTCCGCCGCGCTTGTGAAACTGCGCCAATCTTAATTCAGCCGGAAGAACTGATTGTAGGCCATCCATGTGGTAAAGCCCGTGCGGGTGCTTTCTCTCCAGATATCGCATGGCGCTGGGTGGTCGAAGAACTCGATACCATGAGTACGCGCCCACAAGATCCATTTGTTATCTCAGAAGAAGACAAAAAAGTGATCCGCGAGGAAATCGCGCCATTCTGGGAAGGGCGCTCATTGGATGAAATTTGTGAGGCTCAATACCGCGAAGCGGGGGTATGGGAATTCAGCGGTGAAACGTTTGTCAGTGACTTGTCTTATCACCAAATCAACGGTGGTGGAGATACTTGTCCGGGTTATGACGTGCTGTTATTCACCAAAGGAATGAATGGCATTAAAGCAGATGCTCAGGCGAAACTGGCTGAGTTAAGCATGGAAAACCCAGAAGATATTGACCGTATTTATTTCTATAAAGCGTCAATTGAAACCTGTGAAGGGGTAGTGGCGTATTCACACCGTATTGCTGCGCATGCTCGTGAATTAGCCGTGCTGGAGTCAGACCAAAAACGTCGCGAAGAATTGCTGACTATCGCACAAGTCAATGAAAACGTGCCAGCGAACCCACCGGCGACGTTGCAAGAAGCATTACAAAGCATTTGGACTGTTGAGTCACTGTTTGAAATCGAAGAAAACCAAACAGGTCTTTCTTTAGGACGTCTCGACCAATATTGCTTCCCAATGTATGAAAATGACATCAAAACAGGCCGTTTAACTCAAGACCAAGCATTAGAAATGATGCAGGCGTTTATCATCAAGTGTGCTGAGTTAATGTGGATGTCGAGTGAGCTGGGTGCGAAATATTTTGCCGGTTATCAGCCATTTATCAACTTAACGGTGGGTGGACAAAAACGTTCTGGTGGTGATGCTTGTAACGATTTGACTTACTTAATTATGGACGCGGTTCGCTTCGTCAAAGTGTATCAGCCATCGTTGGCATGCCGTATTCATAACCAATCACCACAGAAATACATGGAAAAAATCGTTGATGTCGTGAAAGCCGGAATGGGCTTCCCTGCCTGTCACTTCGACGATTCCCACATCAAAATGATGTTGCGTAAAGGCTTTGACTTTGAAGATGCGCGTGATTACTGCTTGATGGGCTGTGTTGAGCCACAGAAATCAGGCCGTATTTATCAATGGACATCAACTGGTTACACCCAATGGCCAATCGCGATTGAGTTTGTATTAAACCGTGGTCGCATGGTGCTATTCGATAGCTACCAAGGCTTAGATACCGGTGATTTACGTGACCTGAAAACATTCGAAGACTTTGATAATGCAGTGAAAGCGCAGATTGCTCATATTATTCGCTTATCCGCTATCGGTACCGTTATCAGCCAGCGAGTTCACCGTGATGTGGCACCAAAACCCTTAATGTCTTTGCTAGTGGAAGGCTGTATGGAAAAAGGGAAAGACGTTGCAGCGGGTGGGGCGATGATCAACCACGGCCCAGGGCTGATTTTCTCTGGTCTTGCAACCTATGTTGACTCCATTGTCGCGATTCGCAAATTGGTTTATGAAGATGGCCGCTACACCCTTGAGCAAATTCGTGATGGATTATTAGCTAACTTTGAAGGCTATGACGAATTACGCCGTGACTGCTTAAATGCGCCTAAATTTGGTAACGATGATGACTATGTTGACCAATACGCACTCGATATTACGGAGTGGACAGAGCGTGAGTGTCGTAAGTACGACATGTTGTATTCAACACTGAGTCACGGAACTTTATCCATCTCCAACAACACGCCGATTGGTGAGTTAACCGCAGCAAGTGCCAACGGTCGCTTGGCGTGGATGCCGTTATCCGATGGTATCAGCCCAACACAAGGTGCGGATAAACAAGGCCCAACTGCCATCATTAAATCAATCAGCAAAATGAATGTTGAAACGATGAACATTGGCATGGTGCATAACTTTAAGTTCTTAAAAGGCTTATTGGACACACCAGAAGGCCGCCACGGCTTAATCACCTTGCTAAGAACCGCTTCTATCTTAGGAAACGGCCAAATGCAGTTCAGCTATGTCGATAACGAAATGCTGAAAAAAGCCCAGCAAGAGCCTGAAAAATACCGTGATTTAATCGTTCGTGTCGCGGGGTACAGCGCCTACTTCGTTGAACTCTGTAAAGAAGTTCAAGATGAAATTATTAGCCGTACTGTAATTGAGAAGTTCTAAACCCATGTAGGCAGGTATGAATTTATACCTGCCATTTTATAACAACAATAATAAATTCTGATTTATAAACATAGTGTTAGAGGTGCAATGATGAGCGCGGCAGAGATTAAAGGTCGGATATTTAATATCCAAAAATACTCGATTTATGATGGCGACGGTATCCGAACACTGATTTTCTTAAAAGGGTGCAATATTCGTTGCCCATGGTGCGCTAACCCAGAAGGGTTAAGTAGCCAGTTTCAAGTGATGTTTTCCCACGATAAATGCGTCAATTGTGGGAAATGCGTTGATGTCTGCCCGACAGGGATCCACTACAAAACTATTAATGAGCAAGGTGAGCAAATTCACCGCGTGAATCGCAGCATTGATTGTATCGGTTGCCGTAAATGTGAAGAAGTATGCATTGGCGGTGCATTAGACATCATGGGTAAAGATGTCACTGTGGCCGAAATGATGGATATCATCATGCAAGATTATGATTTTTATATTTCTTCCGGTGGTGGTGTGACAATCGGTGGAGGCGAAATGAGCCTACAAACCGATTTTGCAGTCGCTCTACTGCGTGAGTGTAAAAAAATGATGATCAACACCGCAATAGAAACCCAAGGTACAACATCGTTAGAAAACTATGAAAAGTTAGCTGAAGTTGTCGACCTATTCCTCTATGACATTAAACATATTGATACTGCGCAGCATAAAAATCTATTCGGTATTGGCAATGAAAATGTTCGCCGCAACCTCGAAAGATTGATTGATCTCGGCGCGAACGTGGTTGTCAGAATGCCATTAGTTCGTGGCTATAACGACTCGTTTGATGCCATTACAGGGGCGATTAACTATGCGATGGAATTATCCAAACGCGGCAATGTAAAACGCATCGATATTCTGCCTTATCACCAGTTGGGCCGCGGTAAGTACGACAAACTGGATATGATTTATCCTGTTAAGCAAGACCCAACCTATAGTGCAGAAGAATTAGACCAACTTGAAGCATTCTTCAAACAATTTGATTTCGATATTCGACTGGTTCGTCACTAAGTAGGAGAGACAGATGAAAAGTTTAGGCGTAATTGAAACTCGGGGACTGACATCCGCAATACAGGCTGCTGATGCGGCGTGTAAAGCCGCCAGTGTAGAAATTGTAGGTTATCGAAAAATCGGCTCTGGACTGGTATCCGTTTGTTTCCAAGGCGAAATCAGTGCTGTTCGCACCGCAGTTGACCATGGTATTGAAGTGATCGCCAATAGTCAGCTACTCGTCGGCTCATTAGTGATTGCGCGGCCTGAAGAAAGCGTAATCAGTAAATTGCTAACAGTGAAAAGTAAAAAAGGTGAGTTAGAGAAAAGTCTTCAGCCAGAAGTAAAAGCAGAAAAGTTAGTGGAAAAAGCGGTTGTTGAGGCTAAAACAGAAGCGCCTGTGGTTGAAGTTAAAACCGACATCAATGTGAAAGACATCAAGAATGACCCGCGTAAAGGGAAAAAATCATGATGAATGAGCAATTAATGGGGAAAATATTGGAGCGGCTTTCAGCCTATACACCAGCACAAGGCAGCGTTTCCAACATTGCTATCCCTGTCGGAATATCTAACCGCCATGTTCATCTTTCACAACAGGACGTTGAAGCCTTGTTTGGCCAAGGATATCAGCTGACGCCATTTAAAGATTTAAAACAGCCCGGGCAATTTGCGGCGAAAGAATGCGTCATGGTGGTGGGACCAAAAGGGTCGATTAGCAAAGTCAGAGTACTAGGGCCTGTTCGCCCAAAAACGCAATTAGAAGTGTCTAAGGCCGACTGCTTTGCGCTTGGTATAAAAGCGCCGGTAAGAGAGTCAGGTGACATGGCAGGTTCAGGCAATGCTTTACTGATTGGCCCAGCGGGGCATGTCAATCTTGAGTCGCAGGTTATTTGTGCTCAGCGTCATATTCATATGAGTGTGATGGACTCAAGAGCATTAAATGTGGTGAATGGGCAAAAGGTGAATATCCGTACTGAAGGTGAACGCAGCTTAGTGTTTGATGAAGTTGTCGTGAGAGTGGATGAACGCTTTTCTCTTGAGTTTCATATTGATACCGATGAAGCAAATGCCGCGGGCTTACGCAATAACGATAGCGTATTTATCGCGGGCTAAGGAGTGGTGGCAGAATGAACGAAAAACTGATCGAGCGAATTGTGCAGCAAGTTTTACGTCAGTTAAAGCGACAAGTTCTGGTGGTGCTATCGCCTGTTGAGGGGTATCAGCAAGCTATTTACCAAAGACTGGCACAGTTAGATTCTGTTTCTTTTTCCTTTTATGCCACCGCATCAATGCACCAGTCTTTTGATGTTGAAAAATGGGCTGAATTGGGAAGTGTTATAAATAAAAGCACCTTATCAATAAATAGTTTAAATCATTATGACAGCCTGTTTTTACCGTTTATTGATGCAAAAGTCGTTGGTGAGATAGCCAATGGTTTGTTTATGAGTGAGGAAAGTGAGTTAGTCTTTCATGCATTATCACAAAACATGCCGATATTGGCACTGAAATACCATTGTTGCCCTGAAAGTGAATTAAGTCAGGTTTTAGGTTTAAATAAAAATGAAAATTATAATCAGTTGATTAAAGAAAATATCACTAAAGCAATCAAGTTAGGTGTTTATTTTGATTCATTTAATGAAATAGAAAATAAATTTTTAATTCGTGATATTACTGAAAATTTAAAACCTGAAATAAATGATGAACATCCAAATCGCTATATTACTTTAAAGGAAGTAATGAATAACCCTAGGGGGTATTGCGCGAATGAAAATAAATTAACAGATTCAGCAATCGATTATTTAAAGTCTCTTAAAAAATAAAGTTATTTAATCAAATTAAAAATTAATCTTTCTATTTATTGTAGGAGTATTATCTATGTCCCCTAAAGCAAAGTCATGGCTTTGGATGCTGGCGGTTATTGTTTCTGAAACCTCAGCAACATCGACCTTAAAAATGTTTGATAATAGTGAAGGTATGACTAAATCATTATTATTGGCATTAATCGTTGTGCTATATGTTATTTGTTACTATTCACTTTCTCGGGCAGTAAAATATATTCCTGTTGGTTTGGCTTATGCAACATGGTCAGGTACAGGGATCTTAATGGTTTCTACCCTCGGCATGCTATTTTATGGGCAACACCCAGACACTGCGGCGATGATCGGTATGGCCGTGATCGCGAGTGGCATTGTGATCATGAATCTATTCTCCAAAATGGGCTCCGATGATCCGGAAGAAACTGAACCATCTAAAGATGAAACTGAGTCTTCATTATTATCAACAAAAAATAACACAGCTCATTAATTCAAAGTTAAGGGGAATATTATGTTTACTGGATTTTTATGGTTAGCGCTTTCTATTGGCTCTGAAATAACGGGTACTTCAATGATAAAAAAGACCAATAGCTTTAGCAAATTGGGTCCATCTGTATTAGTCATTGTTGCTTATTGCTTGTGTTATTTCGCACTAACCCGTGCAATGGGTTATATCCCAGTCGGTGTGGCTTATTCATTATGGTGTGGGTTTGGTATTGTCGGTGTGACACTCGTTTCTATGATTTTATATAAACAAAAACCCGATTTCCCAGCAGTATTTGCGATGGGCCTCATTATCACTGGTGGGATCATTATGAATACATTTTCAACGATGTAGTAAAAAAGAAAACGCCGTACTTCAACATACTTTCTGTTATTTATCTTTAGCCCTCATTTTTATGAGGGTTATTTTTTGCTTATCATCTGAGCCCTGTGGTGGTTTGGCTACATAAAATGACGTTCTGGCGATAAACCGCAAAGTCTGTTGTATGTTAATTTATTACACATAAGTAATTTAATTTAGGAATGGATTTATGCAAATTATTGAATGGGATGATTTTACCCGTGTTGAAATGCGTGTTGGGACTATTGTTAGTGCACAAGTCAACAGTAAAGCCAAAAAGCCAGCTTATGTTATGGAAGTTGATTTAGGCGAATTGGGTATTAAGCGCTCTAGCGCACAGATCACTGTCAATTATACGCCAGATGATTTGATTGGTAAGCAGGTACTATGTGTGTGTAACTTTGAAATCAAGCGTATAGCAGGCATTAAATCGGAAGTGTTGATCACGGGGGCACCTGATGAAAAGGGGGCGATTGTTCTTGCTGAATTTAACTTACCTTTGCCGAATGGGGCGCTTTTAGCCTAATGCTCGTCATACTTCGTGTTATCGCGTTGTTGGCTTCACTCGCTCGCCCTAGTCACATACTTTTGTATGCTCCTAGGGGCTCGTTTGCTTGCCGTCTAGCGTAGTCGGTGCCATCACTGCCATTCATCAATAAAAAGGTTATACTGCTATCTTCAGTATTAGTAGGAGTATGACCCTTTGCGATTACCTGAGCTTCATTTTCGCCAATATTCGAACGACGTCATTTCTCATCAACATGATGGGCAGTGGCAAGTCGTTTTGTCGTTATCTGGGCAGATGGAAATTAATATGTACCGGCAACATTTTCTGTTAAATGCAGGAAAGGGGGTCGTGATCCCGCCTAGTGTGAGCCATGCTTTTAGCGGGCAGCTAGGAAATCAAAATTACGTATTAGAAATGCCTGCTACAGCACAATGGGCATTAAATGAAAAAATGACGCAATTTACTCTGACACCTGCCGCAATTGGTCTTTTGAATTGGTTGCAAAACTTCCCACAAGCTCCGGAACATAATTTTACGGTTGCTCGTTTATTATTGGCCCAGTTAAAACCTGAAAATAAATGGATTGATGAGCTTTCTCAATGGGTGGAACTGCGTCTACACCATCCTATTAGTTGTGAAGATATGGCAACGGCTTTTTGTATGTCAGTGAGTACGCTTCAACGAAAAATAAAGGCTGAAACACAGTTAACGGCGATGCAGTTTCTATTACAAAAACGCATGGAAGCGGCAGGGCGCTTATTATTATCCAATAAATCAATAGAACAAATTGCATTAGCGGTGGGCTATGACTCACATTCGGCATTTAGTCATGCATTTCGCCAATTTTATAGCAAAACACCGAATGAATATCGTTTGCAGGGAAGTCACTTACGGTAGGTTATTTTGGGGAGCTTTGTTGCCAGATAAAAATTAGCCACCTCGCCCGCAGCCAATTTTTATCTTTTTACAGCTTAGACCATGCGGATCCCTTCAAATGGGTTCCAGTTGTCCAATCCTTTGGTTTCTTTAATATAGTAAGCATAATTGGCAACCATGGCCCACAGCGCTGACATACCGACAGATACCCCTGTAAAGACGGCATTAGGGATCGTTCCACCAATCATAAAATCAATAATATTCAAAACTAGACCAACCCCAAGAGTGATACCAAGCATCACCAACCCTTTCTTCCACAGCCCTAAAATCAAGAAGTAAATAATACCGAAGAAGAAGGCAAAAATGTTCATATTAATGAGAATACGCTTACCGAAAGAGGCGGCTTTCAACGCTGCTTTGAATTCAGGCGTATCAGGAGCACCATGCTTATCAAAAAAGTCGAAACGTTCTTGCCATTTATTAGAATATTGTTTCTGTTCCATTTTCCATCTCTTGCTTATTAATAAGTATAAAATAGGGATTGATAATACTTGGATAACCATATAAAAAAGAGGTAAATAGTCTTAATATGACTATTAAGGGGCATTTTTAATAACGAATCAAGCAAAGAAAAATAAAGGAAGAATGATTAAGATAAATAGTAAACGGATAATGGATTAATTTATTGTAAGACTTACCTACATTATTTGGTATTTGACTTGTTGGCTATTTGTTCAGAAATTGAATTTGCATAGTTGCCATGTAAAAAATCAGTATTTACATTGGCTTGTTTGAGTTTTAGTTCGAGTAAAGCTAATTGCTTACTCACCGACGTATAATTGGGGTCGTCCACAGAGAGACCTTGTAGCATATGGCTTAGCGTTAGTGCATCTTTCCTTTGTTGTAATTCAGTAGGTAAATAGCCCGAGTTCTTTAATATTCGATACCCAGCCCTAAGTTCAGGTGGAACTAAACTATCATCTTCAAGCTGTAACATTTTTCCCTCCCCATTTAAATTTGAAAGCTCCCCTTTACTCAGAGCTTCTTGAATATGGCGTTCTGCCCAAAGATCAATGACTGACATGATGTGACTCCATGAATTGATTTTTTACTATTATAGCCTTCCATATCAATATAAAGAAAGTTGGTAGATTATTCTTTGTTGGGGTTGTTATTCCGAATTATAAGTAAGGTTTTATCGAGTGTTTATAAATAAGGTTTTTACTATTAATATGAAATAAAACTGCTAAAAAATAATATTTAATTAGTGATAAATGACGAATAAACGTCATGGATAATATGAAAATTGTTATATTGACCACACTTATAGAAATTAATTTATCTGATTTACCTTGGTTTTAATTAACGTCTTTATTTAAATTAATAATATTAATACCTAATAAAAATGAATTATCCCTAATTATGTTGAATTTTATGTCTAAATCGTGTGAATTTTGTTGATTTGAAATGATCTATTTGTAAATGGTAAAAAACAAAAACATTGTGTAATGTCCGTTTTTCTTGTTTATAAGGAGAAAATATGGAACAAAAGAAGCAAGAGGGAAGCCGTTTTTTGCGAACGGTTGAGTGGCTAGGTAATGCACTACCACATCCCGTCATTTTATTTATTATTTTAATTGCAATTTTATTAGTTTCCTCAGCAATAGGTCAGTACTTTGGTGTAAGCGTGCCAGATCCGCGCCCAGAAGGCGCAAAAGGGCGGGCAGAAGACGGTATTATTCATATTGTAAGTTTATTGGATGCCGAAGGGATCCGAAAAATTATTGCGAATGTCGTCACCAATTTTACAGGTTTCGCACCATTAGGGACGGTATTAGTGGCATTATTAGGGGTTGGAATTGCAGAGCGGGCCGGCTTACTTTCCGCGGCTATGCGCTTAATTGTCACCAAAGCTCCGCGAAAATTAACCACAATGGCTATCGTGTTTGCGGGGATCATGTCAAACACCGCGGCAGAATTGGGCTATGTGGTGCTTATTCCACTGGCTGCCATTATTTTCCACTCATTAGGTCGTCATCCTTTAGCGGGTCTTGCCGCCGCATTTGCTGGTGTTTCAGGTGGTTATTCAGCAAACTTACTATTAGGTACGGTTGACCCGTTACTTTCGGGTATCACTCAGCAAGCTGCGCAAATCATTGATCCAACTTATATCGTGGGTGCAGAAGCAAACTGGTACTTTATGTTTGCCAGTACGTTTTTAATCACTATTTTAGGTTATTTGATCACCGAAAAAATTGTGGAACCCCAGTTGGGTCCATATACAGGTGGTGCCGTTGATGAAGATGAAAATAGCCTTTATGCTTCTGCAAACGTTACTCCACTTGAGAAAAAAGCGTTATTCTGGGCATCAGTTACCTTCTGGGGATTAGCGGCAATTTTGGCGTTAATGGTGGTACCCGAAAATGGAATATTACGTAACCAAGATACTGGGTTAGTCAGCAACTCGCCTTTCCTAAAAGGCATCGTGGTGTTTATTTTTGTGTTTTTTGCCGTCCCGGGTATTGTGTATGGCTATATTGCTAAAACTATGCGCTCGGATAAAGACATTGTTGACGCAATGGCAGGGGCAATGAGTACTCTTGGCTTATATCTGGTTATCATTTTCTTTGCCGCACAATTTGTTGCTTTCTTTGGTTGGACAAACATCGGGCAAGTTATCGCAGTTAAAGGTGCTAACTTCTTAAATAGTATCGACCTTCACGGTGGTGTGCTGTTTATTGGCTTTATTCTTATCTGTGCATTTATTAATTTAATGATTGGCTCAGCATCAGCCCAATGGGCGGTAACGGCACCTATTTTTGTTCCTATGCTAATGTTAGCGGGCTATGCGCCAGAAACTATTCAAGCGGCATACCGAATTGGTGATTCGGTCACGAATATTATCACACCGATGATGAGCTACTTTGGCTTAATTATGGCGATTGTTGTGAAATATAAGAAAGATGCAGGGATTGGTACACTTGTCTCAATGATGTTGCCTTATTCCATCATTTTCTTCATTGGTTGGTCATTATTCTTTATCGTATGGGTATTTGTATTAGGGATTCCTGTAGGGCCTGGTTCCCCGATTTATTTCACACCGGGAAGTTAGCGTTTTGATATTTAATTGAAAAACCATTGGTTGCCCTATTTTTAATTCATTGGATGAAGGGCAACCAATGAGGATGTAAGTTATGATTTTGTTATTTTAAACATAGGAACTAGATTAGATAGTAATTATGAAAATAAACTGCTGTGAGTGAGACAGTTTATTTTACTAAGTACCAACAATTACAATATTACGGTAAAAAATTATTTTTATACTTAATAGAATGAAAGAGCTAATCAAGTCCCTCCCAGAAATAGTCCTTTAGTTTTATTTTATCGTTCAAGTCAAAAATAATACCTTCATTTATAAGGGCTTGTTTGTGACGTAGATAGCACTCGCCTTTTACTGATAACTTACCCTGACTATTAATAATACGGTGGCAAGGTAAAGAACTTCCCGCAGGGATGGTTCTAATAACTTGGCAAACTTGGCGTACATGAGCTGGGTAACCTGCCATTTTTGCCAACGTTCCGTAAGTGACAACTCTACCTCTTGGGATACTCCCTATAAGGCTATAAATGATGTCTCGGAAAGATGGCGCGTTGTTCATGGTTATAGCCTCAATTACGATGGGTGTTTATCAACCTAAATATGTAGGTGTTGGTGGGCAGTGCATGATTAAATTGTATAGCAAGTTTGTCAATGTGATAGTTTTCTTTGGCGGAAATCACCACAATGGGATGAGAGGGAGAAGTATCTGTTTTATGACTTGAGTTTTAAGCTGTAAATGGTGTTGAATTAAGTAATTATATTTTTCATGAGCGTAGAGGATCTTTGATTTGAATTATCTCTTTCTTAATATCACACGCCTTCTTGATATTTCTACTATTTTTACTAATAGTAAGTGACATTGTAGAGATTAAGGCAAAAATCTCATATCTCTCCTCCATTTTAGGCTAAGCCAATACCACCGCACAAAGGTGATATTGACTTAATACAAACCTAAAACTCACTAACGGTAGGTAAATAAAACATTCACAGTGTTACTGAACTGCCCTGATTTAATGGCTTCAGCATCTTTCTTGGATAACTCGATACTGTAAGGGAAATAGCCGGGCTGTTGTTTACTGATACTCCCTTTATAATAATACTGATCAAACGCAACCTGTTGGTTATTGGTTCTGTCTGTAATTGCAGCTTGTAGGCCATTGTTAAAGACGATGTACTTTTTATTTATCACGCCACTGTTGCTTTGGAACGCAACACTGACTTCTAATGCCGCATCACACGTTGAATCGGGCACTAAATCTAATGAAAAGTTTTCTCTAACTGTTTGACCACCTTCAAAATTTTCAGCTGTGAGCTCTTTAAAATCAACCACTTTATCGCTCATGCGGACAATCGGTGTTGGGCAATAGTTCACCAATTTCCCGATAATCCTCGCCTGATAGATATCCCCTAAACTTTTTCTCTGGTAATCACTGTGATAACCAACATTAAAAACACCGGTATCAAAAGATTTTAACTCTCCCGTACCTCTGACCACTCGATACGTGTAACCAAATAGCACATTTTTAGGGCCCGCTTCCCAGACGCCCACTTCTAACTGCGGGGTGTTGGCCGCAGTTATTTCAACAGAGCCACTATACATACTGTCCTGATAAAGCCTAACACCGCTGTTTTTAAGTGTATTTTTTATGGTTGTTGGCGTTTGGTTGTTAAACCAAATTGTCCGCTCCGCCTTTGAGCCTGAAAACACACAAGCCCATGAAAAGAAACCACTACTGGCAGAGCCCAATAGCGTGCCGGGAGCAACGGTGCCGGGGGTTGTATTCATATCAATATAGACTTCAGGGAGTGGGTTCCACGCATTTCCCGTCGAGCCGGGTACACTATTACCCGGTCGGCATGTCACTCCGGCATACGCGGCAGAAGTTGACATCAGAAGGAGAAAGAACACGCCACTTTGCCATGACCGTTTTTTAAATTTCATTTCAGTAAGCTCCCACATTTGTATTTTTTATTTCGCCTGTGGCAATAATTGGCAAGGCTGTGCTGCGGCA